>CALWWO010000090.1 GCA_944385265.1 uncultured Oscillospiraceae bacterium | reverse complement strand
CCTCGGCGACGAATGCGTTTCCGGGACCTACGATCTTATCCACCTTCGGAACGGTCTCGGTGCCGTAAGCAAGCGCCGCTATCGCCTGAGCGCCGCCAACCTTGAATATCCTGTCGCAGCCCGCGATCTTCGCCGCCGCGCGTATTGCCGGATTTATGCTCCCGCCCGTCGCCGGCGTTGGTATGACGATCTCGCCGCAGCCCGCGATCTTCGCGGGGATGCAGTTCATGAGCACAGACGACGGATACGCCGCCGTGCCGCCCGGGACGTAAAGCCCCGCTTTTTCTATCGGTATGACCTTTTGCCCGATCACGATGCCGTCTTTTTCGCTTATTATAAAGCTGTTCCTGACCTGTCTTGTGTGGAAAGCGCGGATATTTTCCGCTGCCTCCTCCATTATCGCGATAAACTCCGGCTCGAGCGACGCTATCGCGCTGTTGATCTCGGTTTCCGTCACTTCGACTGAGGTCATTATGGCTCCGTCGAACCTTTCGTTGTATTTTAAAAGCGCCGCGTCGCCGTTTTGGCGCACGTCGGCGATTATGTCGGCGACGGTCTGTTCTACATTCGACGGCATGACTGTACGGGCGAATATCTCTTCGTTCGATACTTCCCCGTATTTATACACCTTTATCCTTGTTCGTCCACCTGCGCTTTCAATCCTGCGGCTATCCGCTCAATTTCTTTGTTTTTGAATTTGAAGCTCGCCTTATTCGATATGAGGCGCGCGCTTATCTGTACGATAGTCTCAACTGGCTCGAGATCGTTTTCAAGAAGGGTTTTTCCCGTCTCTACTATATCGACTATCACGTCCGACAGTCCAAGTATCGGCGCAAGCTCTATTGAGCCGTTGAGCTTTATTATATCTATGTCGCGGCACTTTCCGCTGTAAAATTTCCTCGCTATGTTCGGGAATTTCGTAGCGACGCGAAGCGTGCGCTCTGTATTATCCCTAAAATCCTTCTTTGCGGCGACTGCCATACGGCATTTGCCCATGCGCATATCGAGAAGTTCATACACCTCCGGCGAGTATTCAAGAAGTATATCCTTTCCCGCGACGCCTATATCGGCTGCCCCGCGCTCTACATATATCGCGACGTCGGACGGCTTCACCCAGAAATAGCGGATTCCCGCCTCTTCATTTTCAAATATCAGCTTACGGCTGTTTTCGCGGATGGACTTGCACGGAAATCCCGCCTTTTCAAACATATCGTATACCTTTTCGCCCAGTCTGCCTTTCGGCAGCGCGACGTTAACTATCTGTTTCAATTATCTTCACCTCTCCGCCGTCGAGCTTGCAAAGCTTCATGAATTTCAGCTTTTGCGGCACTTTTTTCTGCGCCGAGACGCTGTACCCCTCATTTGTCAATTCCCTCACGGCGGCTGTGATATCCTCCGCCGTGTCACTTTCATCATACAAAAGCACTACATCAACGTCATACCGCTTTTCTTCTTCGCCAAGGCGCTCCAGCGCGTCAAGATAAACGGCAAATCCGATCGCCCCGCTCTTCTTGCCCATTTTCTCCATCAGTCTGTCGTACCGACCGCCTGATAGCACGCCTGACGGCACGCCGTTTATAAATCCCTGGAACACGACGCCGTTATAATAGCCCATGTCGTTTAAAATCGAAAAGTCAAAATGCACCTTTTCGTACAACCCGCGTGTCTTTATGAGATCGCGTATATTAGACATCTCCTCTATGGCTTTTTCCATACCGGCGCCTGATGTTATACTGCCAAGGCGCTCCAGCACCGTATCCATATCGCCGTATATCGAGACAAGTTCCGTGAGCTTTTCGGTAAGTTTTTGCGGGGCGCTGTTCCTTTCGCATATTTCCGCTATACCGTGGGCGTTTTTTTCGGCGATGCACTTTAGCACGGCGCGCTTTTCCTCCTCCGGCATATCCGTTTCGTCAACGACCCCCTGCGCCACTGCCATATGCGATATGTCGAGGACATAATCGCCGCCGCTTATCATATCAAGACTGTCGAGCGCGAGCATTATCACCTCGCACACATCGTACTCGCCGATATCGCCCATGCACTCTACCCCTGTCTGCATGATCTCGCGAAACTCGTGCGTAGAACGGTCTATACGGTACACGTTTTCATTGTAGTACATCTTCTGCACAAAGCCCGGCTCGTCGACTGAGTTTTTCGCTATTGAGAGTGTTACGTCCGGCTTTAATGCCATGAGCTTCCCGTCGGCATTCATAAAAGTTAGTATGCCGTCGCTGACGAGAAAGTCTTTATTATGCGCGTACAGCTCATACTCCTCAAACTTGCTCATCTTAAACCGCGTATAACCGTGGCTGCGGTACAGCTCGCGCAAGTCGTATACCGCCTTTTCTTCTTTTTTCAAAATTTTATCGTAATCACGCACTGCGCTCACCCCTCGTTCTCTTTCAGCCTTTCGAGCGCCGTTTTATATCCGCCGCTGCCGTACATCAGGCACTTGTTTACGCGGCTTATCGTGGCAGAGCTCGCTTCCGACAGTCTGTTTATCTCGCTGAATACCTTGCCCTCCGACAGCAGGCGCGCGACCTCCAGCCGGCGCGATATCTCCTGAAGCTCTTTTATCGTGCAGATATCGTCAAAAAACGCGCGGCACTCCTCCACCGTCTCAAGCGACAACACCGCTTTGTAGAAATTTTCAGCATATACTTCGTTAAAATTAGCCATCAAGCCGACCTCCGCTTTACCATGTTATCATAATAGCATGATAAAGCGGAGGCTCTTTAAAGTCAATCCCTTTTTTTACTTTTTACTTATATTTTTCAGTCTTTTCCCTTGCCCGTATCGATACCAGCGGCATTTTCGAGACCTAAGCGCTTCGCCGCGTCCTCGCGCATCTTATATTTAAGGATCTTTCCGGCGGCGTTCATCGGGAAATCAGCGACAAATTCGACGTATTTCGGCACTTTATGGCGAGCCATATGGTCTGCGATGTATTTTTTCATCTCGTCCTCGGTGACTCTCTCTCCGTCTTTTAACACGATACAAGCCATGATCTCCTCGCCGTACCTTTTATCGGGGACGCCGATTACCTGTACGTCCTTTACGGCGGGATGTGTATATATAAACTCCTCTATCTCTTTCGGATAGATGTTTTCGCCGCCGCGGATTATCATATCCTTCAACCTGCCTGTTATGACATAGTTTCCGTCCTTATCGCGTACGGCAAGATCGCCGGAGTGCAGCCATCCGTCTTCATCGACGGTATTTTTCGTCGCCATGGGCATTTTATAGTAGCCCTTCATGGTGTTATAGCCTTTTGAGCAGAACTCGCCGTTCACGCCGGCGGGCAGCTCTTCACCGGTCTCGGGATCCACTATCTTGCACTGGACGTGCGGGAAAGCGTATCCGACCGTCTCACAGCGCAGGTCGAGCGGGTCGTCCCACGCGGACATTGTGCTGCCGGGGGCGGACTCTGTCTGCCCGTAGACGCTGACGATACCTGTCATATTCATCTCGTCCGGCTGAGCAGCCCGGCGCATCAGCTCCGGCGGGCAGCCTGAGCCTGCCATGATACCGGTTCGCATATACGAGAAATCGGTCTTCCTGTAATCCGGGTGGTTAAACATGGCTATAAACATCGTCGGCACGCCGTTAAAGCACGTTATCCTCTCCTGATTTATGCAGGCGAGAGACGATTTTGCCGAGAAATACGGAAGTGGACAGAGCGTCGCCCCGTGGGTCATACATGCCGTCATCGACAGGACCATGCCGAAGCAGTGGAACATCGGGACCTGTATCATCATGCGGTCAGCTGTGGAGAGATCCATGCGGTCTCCTATGCATTTGCCGTTGTTTACGACGTTATAGTGTGTGAGCATGACGCCCTTAGGGAATCCCGTGGTGCCGGAGGTGTACTGCATATTACAGACGTCGTCCGGCTGGACCTTGTCGGCCATACGGTACACTTCCTCGCACGGGACCATATCGGCGCGCTCCATTGCCTCGCCGAATGTGAGGCAGCCGGGCTGCCGGAAGCCGACCGTTATGACGTTGCGCAAAAACGGAAGTCTCTTGCAGTGCAGCGGCTCGCCCGCTTTACTCTCCGCTATCTCGGGACAGAGCTCGTTTATTATCTCTTTATAATTTGAGTCGAGCGCCGACTCTATCATCACAAGCGTATGCGTATCGGACTGCCTAAGGAGGTATTCAGCCTCGTGTATCTTATACGCCGTATTCACGGTGACAAGCACCGCGCCGATCTTTGTCGTCGCCCAGAAGGTTATATACCACGCCGGAACGTTCGTAGCCCATATGGCGACCTTGCTGCCGGCTTTTACGCCGAGTGAGATGAGCGCGCGGGCAAAATTATCGACGTCCTCGCGGAACTCCTCATACGTTCTGATATAGTCGAGCGTCGTATATTTAAACGCGTACTGATCGGGAAATTCCTCTACCATACGGTCTAACACCTGCGAGAACGTGCAGTCGATAAGCTCGTCTTTCTTCCATGCGAACTGCCCGGAGCCATCGTGGTTGAAGTAGAGCATTTTCTTCTTCCCGCGCGGGCTTTCAAACTGGTTCATGTAGTTTACGAAATACGGGAAGATAACGCCCAGATCCTGAAGATCCTCCATCCAGACGGGCTTCCACTCGAGCGAGATAAATCCGCTGTAGTCGATAGAAGAAAGCGCCTGCATCATCTCTGCGACGGGGAGCGTCCCCTCTCCTATAAGATTATATGTATCCTTGTCGTCCGAATCGCGCAGGTGTACATGGCGGACATACGCGCCGAGATGCTCTATCGTTTCATCCGCCGTCTCGTTATGGTCGCGGTATGGATGATGTACGTCCCAGAGAGATGCGAGCTCGTCAC
>CALWWO010000089.1 GCA_944385265.1 uncultured Oscillospiraceae bacterium | reverse complement strand
GCGTTGAGATAAGCAGGCTGTATCTCGGAGACGGCTTTGACCGGAAAAACATGCTCATCACGGTAACAGATGAAAATCTGCTTGCGATCACAGGCGGGATAGTTCAAGGCATGAGCGGAAGCCCCATAATACAAAACGGAAAGCTCGTTGGCGCCGTTACGCACGTCCTGATAAACGACCCGTGCAAAGGCTATGGGATAACTATCGAAAATATGCTTGCTTCGATGGATGTAACCATACAAAACGCCGCGTGAGCGTAATTATCGAAGATCATATCAATACGCTCAGACTATAGGCAAAGGATTTCAGGCGTGGTCAGACCCCTCCGGCAGAAACTTACCGGTTCCTGCCGGAGGTATTTTGCCGTTTTGCAGAAAAACATATGTAAAAGAACTGGAAGCGGTGAAAAAATTGTGATAAACTGTATATGGTCTTTGAAACTATATGCGGCTGACGCACAGCCTGCGTATAAGCTGAAAAATAAAGCGGAAAGAGTGAAAAATATGAAATTTGGATTTATCGGAACGGGCAACATGGGCGGCGCTCTGGCGCAGGCGGTCGCAAAATCCGTTCCCGGGAATAAAATGTTCTTGGCAGATAGAAATACGGAGACGGCAGAAGCTCTCGCATGCGCCATAGGCGCTGCAGTCGCTGATAATGCAAAGATCGCCGCAGAGTGCGATTTTATAGTGCTTGGCGTAAAGCCGCAGGTCTATGCGGCGCTTTTTGAGGAAATTGCGCCGGTGCTGAAAGAGCGCGATAATGAATTTGTGCTTATAAGCATGGCGGCAGGCGTGCAGATAAACAAGGTGCAGAAGCTTGCCGGGTACAGCTATCCTGTTATCAGGATAATGCCGAATACGCCGGCGTCCGTTGGCGAAGGCATGATATTATATACGTCAAGCCCCGAGGTCAGCAGCGAGCAGACGGAGGCGTTTTTGGCAGCGTTCGAAAAAGCGGGGATACTTGACGCGCTTCAGGAGAATCTTATCGACGCGGCGAGCGCCGTCTCAGGCTGCGGTCCTGCGTTCGTATATATGTTTGCAGAGGCGCTTGCCGACGGAGCCGTAAGATGCGGTCTGCCGCGCGATAAAGCAATATTGTACGCAGCTCAGACGCTGAAGGGAGCGGCGCAGCTTTTGATAGACAGCGGAGCGCATCCCGGAAAGCTCAAGGATGCTGTTTGCAGTCCGGGCGGAAGCACGATAGCCGGTGTGCAGGCGCTTGAAAACGGCGCGTTTCGGGCGTCAGTGATAAACGCTGTTTGCGCGGCGTATGATAAGACGGTAGAACTCGGGAAATAGAGAGCTTTTAAGTGTAAGTGATATGCAGGTATACAAACGAATAAAATATATGATGAGATTTCAGGCAGTATTTGAGGAGGAGTAAAAATGAAGGTAATTCTTGTAAACGGAAGTCCGCACGCGAAGGGATGTACATATACGGCGCTCAGCGAAATCGAAAAAACGCTTAAAGAAGAAGGGATAGACGCCGAAATATTCCATATCGGCGCAAAACCGGTAGGTGGCTGCATCAACTGTAAAAAATGCAGCGAGACGGGGAGATGCATATTTAAAGACAGCGTAAACAACTTTCTTGAACTCGCCGAAACGGCTGACGGGTTTGTTTTCGGCACCCCCGTGTATTACGCGTCGCCGGCTGGAAGCATGGTGTCGTTTATGGACAGGATATTTGTGGCGTCACGTAAAGGGCTTTTTTATCTTAAGCCTGCCGCGGCTATCGCCTCGGCTCGGCGCGCGGGAACTACAGCGACGTTTGATATGATGAACAAATACTTTACGATAAGCTCGATGCCGATCATCTCGTCGCAGTACTGGAATATGGTCCATGGCAGCAAGCCGGAGGATGTGCTTCAGGACGCGGAAGGGTTGCAGATAATGCGTACATTAGCGCGCAATATGGCGTGGTTTTTGAAATGTAAAGCCGCCGGAGAAGCTGCCGGAGTACCGCTTCCAAAGAGGGAAGAGAATATAGTTACAAATTTCATAAAATAAAAATTTCCCCTATGTATTTTAAATCGCCCCGGCTTGTGCTGCCTGCACAAGCCGGGGCGATTTATTTAATATCAAATACAGGGGAATTGTTTATCGATGCAGCTATTCGTCGAGCGCTTGGAGCAGCGAGTAAGCCCAATCTCCGTTTACGATATAACTGTCAAATTTAGGATTTTTTAGAATATCGGCGAGATCGGCTGAAATCTGATCATAAAGGCTCTTGTCCATTTCTGTGATAAGGGGAGTTGACGCGACAAACTGCAGAAAATACTTGCCGTCAGATACGTTGAAATATATTTCGGCTACTTCCAGTGTCGGACGTTCCTCCAGTGCGCTGGAAAGATAGAAAAACTTGATCACTTCGATAACGCGGTCGTCAAGCCCCGTGTCGAAGATAAGCGCTTTTTCGCGCAGTTCTTCAGGAGACGTTACTATGCGCGTAGTGTACTTATCAGATTGATTCGTCTTTTTCAGGAGCTTTTCCGCCTCCGCGATAGAGGAGACAACTTCCTTGGCGCTGTCTTCGGAATTTACGTAATATATAAAAACATTGCGCGCGGCGTCATGATAAAGTAGCGGATAGTTCAGCATATGGACGTTTCCGCACTCGGGGCACGTAAATTTAAAAAGAGTGCCGTCAATAACAGCTTTTTTAGCTTCAGGGTCATGCTCCGTATTCAGAGTTTTCCAAACGGCGACTTCGGTTTCAGTTCCGCATTCCGGACAGGATACAGATGTGTTCTCTTTTTCAGACATCGAAAAATTCTCCTTCGTATAGGATAACTCAGGGTCAACAAGCCTCAAGGAATCAGTTTTTTGCTTTTGTTTAGGTTCCCCCGTTTATAAAAGCGCACCGTGGCGGACGCTACTCGAAATTATATTACACACAAAACCATTGTCAAGTGCAAATTTATTATACCATAACGGCGAAGACGTTATGGCATAATGTGTCATCTTTTTCGGTTGCCGCGAATGCGGCGAGAAAAAGGACTTAAATCAAAGTATAATTTCCGCTTTGCGGATATTATAGCATAACGACGTAGACAGGATATCTGTTTAATTGATATTATACCCTAAAACAGCAAGCAAAATGTGGGAGGGTAAATCGCGACATAAAAAAATTGTAAAAAAATTGCCTTAAAAAACCAAATATATAGTTATCATGGAGCAGTGAAACACAATTTGTAGTTAAAACTAATATTGTGACAAAAAAAGTCGAAAAATAAGGGAAAACAGCAAAAAATGCGATAGAACAAAACTTTTTAATGAGAATTGAGAAAAATTGCTTGCAAATACTGTCTGCTTGTGTTAGATTAAATTCAAGTTAGCGGTTAAAAAGAGAGATAATTGCCGCGATAATAATTAATTATGGAGGCAATGAATGATGGAGAAGAAAATAAAAATTGTAATTGCGGATTCAAACGACGAGTTTCGGCTGCTGCTCAGGGATATGCTGTCTGCCGAAAACGACTTTGAAGTAGTAGGCGAAACGAGCGAAGGCATTCGCGCGGTAGAGCTTACGGAGGAATTTAAACCGGACGTACTTTTGACTGATATTGTGCTCTCGGGTATGGACGGACTGGGCGTGCTGGAAATGCTGGCTGACGGGATAAACGGCTATCGTCCCGCAATCATAGTTTTATCAGGTTTTGCAAGCGATCATGTTCTCGCGTCGGTTTCGGCTCTGGGCGCATCGTATTTTATGCAAAAGCCCTGCGATGTACAGATCCTGATGGCAAGGATACGTCAGCTTTCGGGCGCAAGTAAGAGTTCAAATGCAAAGCAGGATGTTCGGATCCAAAAACAGACTCAAAGTGTAGAGAGCGCAGTAACTGAGATAATACATGAGATAGGTATACCGGCGCACATAAAAGGCTATCAGTATCTGAGGGAAGCGATAATACTTACGATCGAGGATATGGATATCATAAACGCCGTTACCAAAGCATTATATCCGGCTGTAGCCAAAAAGTTCAACACAACGCCGAGCAGAGTTGAAAGAGCTATAAGACATGCGATAGAAGTAGCATGGGACAGAGGAGATATAGAAACTCTTCAGAAATTCTTCGGCTATACTGTTTCGAACATAAAAGGAAAGCCGACAAACTCTGAATTTATTGCAATGATAGCAGACAGGCTGTCTCTTCAGCGCAAAGAGGCAAAATAAAAATGACTTACCGCCAATGAGAGAAAAAATGATATGGCGCGCCGGTGCACTGAGAGGAATAAAATCAAAGAAAGCGCCTTGGACGGTATAGCCGTATTGAACGTATTGAAGCGGTATGTCAGTTAAAAAAGAAAAACACAAGCCTTAAAACAGGAAACTGTTTTAAGGCTTTTTTGCATATATTGGGACATGCGGTAATAAGATTAATCAAGAAAGTATCAGGGCGGTGATAGCAATGGACAACTTAGATTACAATATATTGCGCTTTCGTGCGGCGAGCGAGCTGTTGCCACACGAGTTGCGGATAGAGACTGAAAAACTGCTGCGCGAGGATCAGGGACGCGCGGAGGAGTTCAGGCTCAGGATACGAAACAGCCCGACCGTGCTTGTAAACGGCGAGGAAATAATACTGCGCCGGGCTCCCGTAACAAAAAGAGAGCTTGACTGGACGCTCGATATCGCAACTCAGGCGTCAGCTCATTCAGTTGGAGATTGTTTAAAAGCAGGCTACATAACAGTAAAGGGCGGCTGCCGCATCGGCATATGTGGGACAGCCCTTATGCGAAACGGAGAAATAAGCGGTATAAAAAATATTTCATCGCTTTCCATTAGGATAGCGAGGCAGATAAAAGGGATCGGAAAAGAGCTGATAAAAGAAATTGCGCGCGGCAGTGTTTTTAAATCCACCTTGATAATATCGCCGCCCGGCGGAGGGAAGACGACGCTGCTGCGCGATATCGTACGGATATTATCAGACGGCGACAGGACAAGCGGTGGAGCCGGTCCGTTCCGAATAGGGGTCGCGGATGAGAGAAGCGAGATAGCCGCGGTCTGGGACGGCGTCCCACAGATGGATATAGGCAGCCATACCGACGTAATAGATGTCTGCCTGAAATCCCTGTCAATTTTAATGCTGCTTCGCGCCATGAATCCACAGATTATAGCAGTCGATGAAATAACGGCAAAGGAGGACGTGGAGGCGATGATACGGGCGGCGCACTGCGGCTGCGGTCTGATAGCGACGGCGCATGCGGAGGATATAGAGGATATGAAAAGACGGGCTATGTACAGGGATATCCTTGACGGAGATATCTTTAAGAAAATAGTTGTGATAGAGAAATCAGGTGGAAAGAGGAGATATGCAATAAGAGATGTGGAGGAGTGCAAATGTTCAGGCTGATAGGTGCAATACTTATAATTTCCGCAACTGCGGCTTGGGGAATAGGAGGCGTTATAAAGCTGCGGGCGAGGTCATCGTCGCTTCGGGCGATAACGCAGTCGCTCGACATAATGCGAAGCGAGATATGCGACAGGCTTACACCGGTACCTGAGCTGTTCGAGCTGCTTGCAAAAACGTCGGAGTATCCGGCGAATGTTTTATATAGGAATTTAAGCGCCGGACTTGAAAAACTCGGCGAGATGCAGCTCGTGGATATATGGGTCAAAGAGGTAAACGGTACTCGGGAGCTTTTATTGACGGCACAGGAGAAGCTTGTGCTGTCAAGGCTTGGTTACAGTATAGGCAGATACGATTTACAAGAGCAAAAAACAGCAATAGATCATGTGTACAGCAGTATGAAGCAGCTTACTGAAAAGGCGGATGCAGAGATGGTAAGAGATTCAAAGGTCCGCGCTTTTACGGGGATAGCCGCCGGCATATTTACCGTGATCATTTTGATATGAGAGGGAAATTAACGTGGATGTTGATCTTATTTACAAAATAGCGGCGGTGGGTATACTTGTAGCCGTCCTGAATATGCTGCTCAGCCGCGCCGGAAGGGACGAGCAGGCGCTCCTTACGACAATAGCGGGGCTTGTGGTGGCTCTTATAGTCATATTACAGGAAATATCAGAGCTTTTCGAGCTTATAAGAAGCCTGTTTGGTTTTTAGCTATGGAGATAGTCATAAAAATAGCGGCGCTTACCGTGATAGCGTCAGTATTATCGGTAGTCCTCAAAAAGGACAGCCCTGAAATATCCTTTATGCTAATAGCGGCGGCAGTCTGCATAGCGATTTTTTGCTTGTCAGATATTTTATCGGAGATGATCGGCTTTTTGCTCGGTGTGACGGAGGACGCCGGCGTTCCGGCAGCTATTCCTGCCGCGATGCTTAAAACCGCGGGGATAGCTGTGATCGCGCGGTTAGCTGCAGATATGTGTAAAGACTCAGGGCAGCAGGCGGCTGCTACGGCGGTCGAGCTTGCGGGAGGCGTTTCGGCGCTGTATGTCGCGCTGCCGCTTATATCGGCGATGTTTGAAATGATAAATTCTTTTTGGTGAAAATAATGAAACAAATGAAAAAACTGCTTATATTTACCGCTTTGTTCATATTTTTGCTTCCAATTTTAAATTTGTCGGCTCGTGCTGTGGAGATAGAAGAAAATCAGGCGGAGGCAATGGGAATAGACAAGGTAAAGGACGAGCTACCTAGCTCGGCAGAGGAAATATTGAGCGATGTTGAGTTCAAAGATCTTGACAATGTAGAAACGGCAATGGGACGTATAAAAGAGAGCATATACGAAAACATGGGCGGAAGCGTAAGAAAAGCCGTACAGACGGGCAGCGCCGTTTTAGCCGTGTCGCTGATAATCTCATTTGTTGGAATGATATGCCCGCAAAATGAAAAGTACGAAATGTACGCATCGGTTGCAGGGGTATTGTCGATTGCTGTATTGACCGTGGGAGATGTAGATTCTCTTATCGGTACCGGCGCTGAGGTTATTGGAGATCTGTACGCATTTTCAAAAGCGCTGCTTCCGACGCTGGCAGCCGCGTGCGCCGCAGGCGGAGCGGTGAGCACGGCGGCGGCGCAGTACGCCGCGTCGGCTCTGTTTATGGATTTGCTGCAGACGCTTGGAAACGAGGTCATACTTCCGCTGATATACGGATATGTTATAGCGTCGCTTGCGGGGATAGCGTTCGGAAGCTCCGGACTTAGCAGCGCGGCTAATTTTATAAAATGGATTATAGTGACGCTTATGACGATCATGGTGCTTGTTTTAACGGTATATTTGACAGTCAGCGGTATCGTGCTCGGCGCTGCCGACGACGCCGCGGCGAAGGTGGCGAAAACGGCGCTATCTTCTCTACTGCCTGTAGTGGGCAGCCTTATATCCGACGCCTCCGGAGCTGTGGTCGGCGGTATAAACACTCTGAAAAACCTTATAGGCGTTTTTGGTCTTATCGTAGTACTCGCCGTGTGCGCGGTGCCGTTTATGAGATTGGTCATAAACAGCATAGTATTCAAGATAATTTCGGTTTTTGCAGGCACGATGAGCGCCTCTAAAATATCAAGCGCCGTAAATACAGTGTCAGCCGCGTACGCGATGATCCTGGGGCTGTGCGGGTCTGTAGCTATAATGCTGTTCATATCGGTCATATCAGTCCTGAAGGCGGTGACAAACGTATGATAAGCGCTATAAAAGACTGGATACTGCAAATTGCCGGAACGGCGCTGATAGCGGCGGCGGTCCTTTCTATCACGCCGGAGGGGAGAGCGAAAAAGGCGGTGACGATAGTATGCGGCGCCGCGGTAATAATAGCCCTTTTGAGCATAACGGTAGATTTTGATTACAGCAGTTATTCCAGAAGACTTGCCGAATACAAATCGGATATAGAGGAGTACGCAGGAGAGATAGAAAGCGTCAATAAAAATCTTACTAAGGCTATCATAGAAGAAGAAAGCAAAGCATATATATTGGACAAAGGTAAAGAGATCGGTATCACGGAGCTTGAGGTTTCTGTGACGACAAGATGGGAGCCGGACGGACAGTACTGGTATCCCGTGTCGGTCAAAATAAACGCGGCGGCGTCTGAAGGGCAAAAAGAGGACCTTTCGTATTATATCGAAGCGTCGCTGGGTATACCGAGAGATGAACAAATATGGAGTACATACGATGAAAGCTGATTTTAAGGACGTAAAAAAGCTTCTGCTTGAATTTGGCAAGAAAAACAAGCTGATAATTACGCTGCTGCTTGCGGGCATAGCGCTTATTATGCTTCCGGAACTCGGAGGGCAGAAAAGTGGCGCTCAAAGTAGCGCGCAGACGCATTCAGACGCTGCGTGGGTCGCCTCATATTCGCTTGAAGAGACAGAGGAAAAGCTTGAGAATGTATTATCGGGAATAGACGGGGTAGGCGATGTAGATGTCATGTTGACTTTAAAAACAGGAGTAGAGCGCGTTTTGGCGCAGGACGAGAGCCGCGCGGAATCAAGATCCGGAGAAAATGAGAGCGGGGAGAGCAGTAAAGAGGAAGAAATTTCAATAATAGTCGTGGAGAACGACGGAGCCGAAGAGACGGTGACGGTGAAATATATTTTTCCGGAATATCTTGGAGCGCTGATCGTCGCCGAGGGCGCCGAAAGCGCGACGGTCAAACTGGCGATAACACAGGCTGTAACATCGGTAACAGGCTTGCCGATTGGAAATGTAACAGTATTAAGCATGAAAAAATAAAGCATTTGGAGGTCAATATGAAAGTTTTAAAAAGGAATGCCGTTATAGTTACCGTTCTGCTTTTTGTAAGCGTAGCCGTATATTTGAACTGGTCATATAATCAGGATGCGGAAACAGGGGAGATGACAGTGACTTCTGACGATGCGGCGTCTGTTGAAGTAGATGAGAGCTCGACCGATGCGCAGGAAGGCGTAGATGACAAGGAGCAGAGCGCAGGACTATATTACACGGGCGAGGAAGTAAACGTTTCCGCTTCGGGCGACGGAGAGCTTTCGGAGTATTTTGCGAATGCGCGTCTCAACAGGCAGCAGGCACGATATGAAGCCACGGAGACGTTGACTGCGATCTCGGAAACCGAGACGGCTTCACAGGAGACGATAGACGACGCAGTAAATCGCATAATGCAGCTTGCCGACTGGACGGTGCTCGAGGCGGAGCTTGAGAATATGATAATCGCAAAGGGGTTTGAGGAATGCGTTGTATACATATCCGATGACGGTGTAAACGTAACGGTGCCTGCACCTGT
>CALWWO010000088.1 GCA_944385265.1 uncultured Oscillospiraceae bacterium | reverse complement strand
TGTGTAACCGTATAAAGAGATAAGGCGAACACATTGCGATAAATCCTTTATTTTCAAGGCTTTTGGAGGATTTTATTAAAGCACTGTAACCTCTGTTGAAAGGTCATAATTTACTGATATTCAAATTCCAATTTTATTATCACAAGCGTAGCCCCGCCTACAAAAGGGACTGCCATGATGACAGATTTGAATACCATCCAGTGGAAAATTCCCGAGCTTGGCGTCGCGGCGAACGAGGGCGCGTCTTTGGAATTTTATATAAGGCATATCGCTCAGGATTCCGGCAGCAAATTAGTCAACGAATCTATCACATATTCGGATAACGAAGGGAACGTCGCTGTATTCCCCACTCCGTCCGTGAATGTGGAGTGCAGTATCATAGTCAATCCCGAGCCGTGCACACTCCGGTAGAGCTTACGGTCGACAGATGCGAAGATTCGATCGAGTTCGACGCGGGCGACGTTTATCTTGAATCAACAGGTCGTATACTGCAGCTTGACGTTACTATAAAAAACGTCTGCCCCGGTAAGCGCGTTGCGCTGGCCGCCATTCTTACGGAGGTCGATTCAAACGATGTCGAATATCCGCGCGGTTTGAAAGCTTTCACCATTCCCGCTCACAACTATCCAAATTGCAGAGACATACTGGTAAAATGTATCAAATTCGTCCTCCCTGATGATTTGGATGTGTCCGGCACATCATCCGATGGGATGTGCGGAGCCAGAAATTTCAAAGCCCGCTTTATTGCCCACAATATAGATAATGATTTTAGCTGCTGCGATTCGATAACCACAACGCTCTAAAAAAATAAATCGCCGGTCGCGACCCGCTGCCATGCTGGCGGGTCGCGACCGGCTTCTTATGAAGTTATATTAATAAATCAGCAAATCAATAAGGTATTGCTAACCGTATTATATTTAAAGAGGCGCTTAGTTAACTAAGCGCCTCTGTTTTGCAAATTTTAAATTAATCGAGCGGTTTTTGTTTTCCCGTGCCGTCTATGGTATAATCGTCCTTTATTATCAGGTCGTATATCGTAGTGAAGCTGTACCCTTCACCCATAAGCTTGTCAAATATATCAGGCAATGCGCCGGGCGTCCCCTCTCCGGCATTATGGCACAGTATAATCGATCCCGACGTCGTCTTGGTCGTTATGCGCTCATATATATCATTTGAGTCGATGCCCTCCTGCCAGTCAAGACTGTCCACATCCCACTGTATTGGCTCCATGCCGAGAGACCGCACCGCCGAGATAACCGTATTGTTGTACGAGCCGTAAGGCAGCCGTATAAGCGCCGGTCTTACGCCTGTAATCGCCTCTATTTTGTCGTTGCACGTCTCTATCTCCTCGATTATCTGATCGTAAGATAGTGTCGCCAGATCGGCATGAGTGTTAGAATGATTCATCACATCATGTCCGGCTTCCGCTATTTTCTTTGTCATTTCCGGAAATTCGTCTACCCATCTGCCGACGAGGAAAAACGTCGCTTTTACGTTATACTGTTCAAGTATGTCAAGCAGATTTTCCGTTTGATCCGCGCCCCAAGCGGCGTCAAAGCTTATCGCACATTTCTTCTCGTCAGTCTGCACATTATATATGGGAAGCTGCCGCTCTCCGCTCGGCGTATATACGCCGACAGGTCTTGCGCCATTGCTTACAGTCTGCGTATCGCTTGAGCTGTCAGACGAGGCGCTGTCATCGCCGCTTGCCGTACTCTCCTGTCCGGAGCTTTCAGAAGAATCGCTTTCCTCTGTTGATTCGGAGCTGCCGCTTCCCGCGCTATCATTACTCTCCACACTGCTGCCGACAGACTGTGTATCATCGTCTGTGACTGAGGTGTCCTGAGAATCTCCGCAGGATAACAGCGCCGACGCCGCCATAGCCGCGAGCAAAATAATAACCAATATCAGCACAAATATTTTTTTCATCGCACTAATACCCCTTCTATACATTTTCAGCTTGAATTATAGCACATATTTTCACTAAAAAAAGCGCATTTTGTATTTATTAATAATTTTAAACCGTTCTGTAATCATATTTTTCCCATTTGTCGTAAAAATATAATCCGCAGTGACAAAAAATGAAAATTTTTCATGGTTTACATTTATCTGACCTTTGTCTATTTTAATGTTGACAACTTGCCTGATCTGTGGTATCATACATAACGCTTACGGGGGTATAGCTCAGCTGGGAGAGCGCTTGAATGGCATTCAAGAGGTCAGCGGTTCGATCCCGCTTATCTCCACCAACTTTTTAGGCTTGAAATCGTACGATTTCAAGTCTTTTTGTTTACTTTGGGAACTTTATTTAACTGATTTTTATCTTAAAAAATACACGGATTTTTCTTTTTTTATGATTGACAAACATATGCCCCGTTGTTATAATCCAAGTATCATATGACTGACGGATTTTGTGGAGGTAACCACATGGAGTATGATGTTTAATTTGCCGACCGTCTGGGCGTTATAGTCCAGATTGTCGGCTTTTTTGTTTGAAAGGGGGAAATCGCATTGGCTGTAGGGCATATCCACTCTATTGAGTCCATGGGGCTTGTGGACGGACCCGGGATACGGACCGTTGTGTTCATGCAGGGATGCGAGCTCCGCTGCCTGTACTGTCACAATCCCGATACATGGGCAGCCGCGTCAAAAAGCGCTGAAGACTTTACGGCTGAAAAATTGCTTAGCAAAATCGCACGCTTCAGACCTTATTACGGGGATAGCGGCGGCGTTACCTTTTCAGGCGGCGAGCCGCTGCTGCAAGCTGAATTTCTGACTGAGATTCTCGCCCTCTGCAAGCAAAGCGGCATCCACACATGTCTGGACACCGCAGGATACGGAACGTCCGATTATGAAAAGATTTTATCGTTTACAGATCTTATATTGTTCGATGTAAAGCATTATGACGATACCGAATATGAAAAAATCACGGGACGGGCAAAAGCCGAGGCAGACCGTTTCCTGCAAGCAGCTCAGGATATGAACATCCCGCTGTGGATCCGCCACGTTGTCGTCCCCGGTCTTACCGACAGCGCAGAGCATTTGACCGGTCTTGAGGATTATCTTAAAACGATCCGAAATGTCGAGCGCGTCGAGCTTCTTCCGTACCATGTCCTCGGCGTTTCCAAATACCGCTCAATGGGCATTCCCTACCCGCTTGAGGGCGTGCCGCCGATGGACGCCGATTATGTTGAGAGCTGGAACAGGCGCCTCAATGAAAACATTGTTCAAATAACCGGCTGATCGACAAAATTCTAAGAAAAGGAGATTGCTGTAATGAGTATTGATGTAAACTGCACTGCATGGAAAGGCTTTCGTACAGGCGAATGGCGTCACCTTGTAAACGTGCGTAATTTTATCCAGAAAAACTATACGCCGTATCTCGGCAATGAAGATTTTTTAGCGCCGACTACGGCTAAAACAGACAAAGTTTGGGAAAAAGCCCAGGCTCTTATAGTTGAAGAAATCAAAAAAGGCATTATCGACGTTGAAACAAACGCCGTATCGGGTATCAATAATTTTGCTCCCGGCTACATCGACCGCGATAATGAAGTGATCGTCGGTCTTCAGACGGACGCCCCGCTGAAGCGTATCGTAAACCCCTTCGGCGGCATGAGGACGGCTATATCCGCTTTGGAGCAATACGGCTATAAAATGAATCCGGAGATAGAAAAGCATTTCCGTCTGTACCGTAAAACGCATAACGACGGAGTGTTTGACGCTTATCCGAAACGTACAAGACTTGCCAGGACCGCGGGGCTCCTCACCGGGCTTCCGGACGCCTATGGGCGCGGAAGGATCGTCGGCGATTACCGCCGTGTTCCGCTTTACGGCACTGATTTTCTCATCGAAGAAAAGCAAAAGGATCTTGATATGATAGACGGTCCGATGACCGACGAGCGTATACGCCTGCGCGAAGAAGTGCAGATGCAGATACGCGCGCTTGAGGAAATGCGTGAAATGGCTGCCGGCTACGGATGCGATATTTCCCGTCCGGCGGAAAACGCCCGTGAAGCCGTGCAGGGGCTGTACCTTGCCTATCTTGCCGGCGCAAAAGAGAATAACGGCGCTGCCACTTCCATAGGAAGGACGTCTACGTTCCTTGATATCTATATCCAGCGCGATCTTGACCGCGGTATTCTTGACGAGCAGGGCGCGCAGGAGCTGATAGACCAGTTCATCATAAAGCTCCGCCTTATCCGCCATCTCCGCACGCCGGAGTATAACGAGCTGTTCGGCGGCGATCCTACATGGGTCACTGAATCCATCGGCGGCATGGGGGTTGACGGGCGCACGCTTGTAACTAAAAATTCCTTCCGCTATCTCCATACGCTTACAAATCTCGGCACCGCGCCGGAGCCGAATCTCACCGTCCTCTGGAGCAATAACCTTCCGGAGCCTTTCAAAAAATACTGCTCAAAAATGAGTATCGAGACAGATTCGATCCAATATGAAAACGACGATGTAATGCGTCCCTTGTACGGCGACGATTACTGCATCGCCTGCTGCGTATCGGCTATGGCTGTCGGCAAACAGATGCAGTTCTTCGGCGCTCGCGCAAATCTTGCCAAAAGCCTTCTCTATGCAATAAACGGCGGCGTCGATGAGAAAAAAGAGATACTCGTAGTACCTGAGATCGAGCCTGACCGCGATGAAATTTTGGATTACTCCAAGGTGCTTGCAAATTACAAAAAGGTCCTCGCCTATGTTGCAGAGCTGTATGTGGATACTATCAACATCATCCACTATATGCACGACAAATACGCATACGAAAGCAGCCAGATGGCTCTCCATGATACGCTTGTAGAGCGGCTCGCCGCCTTCGGTGTGGCAGGGCTTTCCATCGCGGCAGATTCGCTCTCCGCTATAAAATTCGCAAAGGTACGTCCGATCCGCAGCGAAAACGGTATCGCCGTAGACTTTGACGTTGAGGGCGAGTTCCCGAAATACGGAAACGACGACGACCGCGCGGACGATATCGCCGTTGAGATCCTGTCCTATTTCTCATCTGAGCTTAAAAAGCATCCGATGTACCGCGGCGCTATCCATACGCTGTCGGCGCTGACCATAACAAGCAACGTTATGTACGGTAAAAAAACCGGCTCTACACCAGACGGGCGAAAAGCCGGCGAGCCGTTCGCCCCGGGCGCAAATCCGATGCACGGTCGCGATGCAAACGGCGCTCTCGCCTCTCTGAACTCCGTTGCAAAGATCCCCTACCGCGCGGTTTGCCAGGACGGCGTGTCCAACACCTTCTCCATCGTCCCCACCGCGCTTGGAAAGAGCGAGCAGGAGCGTATTGCAAATCTCGTCTCTGTGCTTGACGGATATTTTATCCAAGGCGCGCATCATCTTAATGTCAATGTGATGAACCGCTCGCTTTTGATAGACGCTATGGAACATCCGGAAAAATATCCGACGCTGACCATTCGCGTATCGGGATACGCTGTAAACTTCAACCGCCTGAACCGCGAACAGCAGCTTGAGGTCATAAAGCGCACCTTCCACGAATCCATGTGATAACGCACAAAGCGATCGTCAAAACGGCGCGTCGAAAGTGCAATAAAGTAAGCAGCCGTTCTGAGCGGATATCCGCTCAGAACGGCGTTTTTTTGCAAGCGCTTATATATTTAATTTCACACTATTTTCCCGTCAACGACCGTGATAACGCGATCCGCATACGACGCCACACGCTCGTCGTGCGTAACTACGACGACGGTTATCCCCTGCTTGTTCAGCTCCTGAAGGATCTCCATTATCTGCACGCTCGTTCTTGAATCGAGCTGACCTGTCGGCTCGTCGGCAAGTATTAGCGACGGAGAGTTTACTATCGCCCTCGCTATCGCGACCCTTTGCCGCTGACCGCCGGAGAGCTGATTCGCCTTCTTTTTCGCCTGATCCGATATGCCGACTAATTTCAGCGCCTGCTTTGCCTTTCGCCTTATCCGCGAGAATTTCGTATCGCTGAAAAGAAGCGGGAGCATTACGTTATAAAGCACCGTCTGGCTGTTTATCAGCGCAAAATCCTGCAAAACGAAGCCGATCTGCTCGTTTCTTATCTTGGATTTCTTGCTGTCCGGCAGCTCCTCAATACTCACATCGTTCAGAAAATATTCTCCGCTGGTGCTCTCGTCAAGGCAGCCGATTATATTCAGCAGCGTTGTTTTTCCGGAGCCGGATGCGCCGCACACGGCGACAAATTCGCCCTGCTCAATATCCAAATTCACATTGGACAGCGCAAAGAAGTCGGCTCCGCCAACGGGGTAAGATTTAGTTATATTCTTTAATTTAATCATTGCGTTGCACCTCTCAAATACGTCAGCGGCGTATGTTTCGCCATCGAGCCTATTGTCACTACGACTGCTATGGCAGCCGTTATCAGATAATAACCCAAGACCAGCAGGAACATTTGATCGCCCATCATCATCGAAGTAAGATCGATCTGCCCGCGCCAGTCAAGCTCCGGCACTATCAGCACGACGAGAATGTTCAGCAGGATAGGAACGACTGCAATAAGATTGAACGCGCAGAAGGTTATAACGCCGCACCTCTTTTTGCTGCACCCGCACAGGTAATCGACCGCAAGCTCTTTCTCCTTCTTTTTAAACGTAAGCACAAGGGTGCTAAGATACGCGACGGTCGCGGAGAAAAGCAAAAACAGCGGGCGCGGCAGCTCTGTCTTCAACTCACTTGAGATGGTTTCGGCGCTGGCTTCCAATGTCGCCGTAAGAGATTGCGGCAGGGCGTCTCCGGCATATGTGCTCAATATTTCCGCCTGCTCCTCCGGCGTCACGCCGTCCTCAAAAACCGTGATGTAGTTAATATCGCTGAATACCGACGCGGTCGTGCGGAAATGCGCCATTCTCTCCTCCGAATACTGCATAAGTATTATCGGATTGGTTTTAAACATATGCCTTATATTCACAATGTTTCCCGCGCCGCCGAAGCTCATGATATGATACGGGGCGCCGATATGCCCCACTACCTCGAACGACTCGGTATGCTCTTCGGGCTGGTAAAATGTAAGCTCGATATTCTCCCCGACGTCTACGCCGTTGAATATTTTACTGCCGAGTATGCAGCCGTCAGGATTTTTTGAAAAGTCGATTCCGATATCTTTGAATCCCGGAAAAAATTCAAGCATCTCCGGCTCGTACAGCAGTATACTTATCCCCTCGCCGTTGTACGTTATCGGATTTACATTCCATATCGCAAATACGTTTTCTACCCCGTCGGCTTCGCGCATTTGTTCTATCTGCGCCTCTTTTTCCAAACTTATCTCATCAATCGTCTTTTCCTCGAGATCCACCGGCGTTATAATCGTCCCGACGTAATAGGCGTTTTCAACGTCGGCGCTGTTGACGAGATCGTACTCGAATATATTATACCTTATACCGGCATACGTCAGGATACACAGCGAAAGCGAAACCGTCATCATCACGGCAAGCACGAACGACAAAAGGCGTATCCCTTTTAAATACTGCCTTATCAGCGTAATTAGTTTCATTTAAATATCGCCTCCTATCCGCACGGTCACATGTGCTCCCGCCTTGCCTCGATAGGCGAAAGCGTCATATATTTGTACAGGAACGGTATCACGACGATTATCGAGATGGCAAGCATACTGAGATAAATCGTCAGGTAATCGCCGGCGGTATATGTGAGCTCCGGCGAGATGTTTATAGCCGTGAAAAACGAGCCGTAAAACAGCTTATGTATCGCTATCCCCAATGCCGAGGTCACGGCGCAGAGGAAAAACGTCTCGCAAAATATCATGAACGTGAGCTTTGACTTTTTCGCGCCGACTATGACGCTTATTATCGTCTCGTCCATGACGGAATCGAGCAGATACTGAAGCAGGAACATGAACGCCACCACTGAGAGGGCGTAGCTTGCGAAAACGGGGTAGATATCCCTCCGCATCGCTGCTTCTGCAGATTCGTCCAAAGACACACGATGATAACCTCTTGCATCTGCGCTGCCTGTCGGGAACGTCTCCGAAAGCAGCTCGTATATTGGTCCGTCCTTTTCGCCGATCTCGACGCCGGTACCGGCGTACCGCTCTTTCGTATACGCCCATATCCGCGTCGTCTCAAAGCCGAGCTCTTTAAACGTCTCGTACGGGATATAATACGCCTCCTCATCATTAATAGCGTTATAATATGAATTCTGCCCTATCACGGTGAATTCATGACCGGCTAGCTCTATCGTCTCGCCGACGTCGTATGAAACACAGTCGGGTATTATGACCTGATATTTATCGGTAAACTCAAGCGTGCCCCTCAGCGGCATAAGCGGGGCCTCCCCGTAAGTACACGAAAGCACGACCTTGTCCCCATGCTGTATTACAGAGGATTCGCCAAGGTCGTGCCCGACAATAACGGATTCAAAAAGCTCGTTCCCGTCAAGCTCGCCGTCATACATTATCGGCGTAAGCTCGGGAGCGAGCGTCGGGTCATAATTTTCATCTGTATTATCAACATATCCGTAGCCTAAAAACGTTACGAAATATTTTCTATAGGACGGATCATCGGCGCTCCTGTTTTGCATGCTTAGCATTGTATTTCCATAAAAGTAGGTGACAACAACTGAACACAGTATACTGCTGATAACGAACAGGGCAAATATCAGCTTGTTCTTTAGTACATACTGCTTCATCCTCTGTATTATCAAAAACAGAGTTTTCACATGTGTTCACCGCCCTTTCTTGATTTTTTAGGGGTCGCCCCCGCCGGAATATCCGGCG
>CALWWO010000087.1 GCA_944385265.1 uncultured Oscillospiraceae bacterium | reverse complement strand
TATCTTGTTCCACTCCGTTCCGTACAACACGCAGGATACTTCTAATTTATCATATAATTATTATAATCAGCATGGCACGGCGGTAAGCGCCGGCTGCGTTCGACTGACGGTAGCCGACGAAAAGTGGATATATGATAGCTCCGCTTCTCCGGGACCGCTTGGGAAACCGGCAACTATAAAAATCGACCCAAACGACACAGTGCGGCGCGGATGGGACCCGACGGATCCGAATCCCAATAATCCTTGGCTTAAGCCGGTTGATTCGCCCGAGCCCGAACAGCCCGTAGAGCCGTCCGAGCCTGAACAGCCTGTAGAGCCGGATCAGCCGCCTGCCGAACAGCCCGATCCGCCGGAAGGGTCCGAACAACCGATAGAGCCTGATGAGCCGGAACAATCGGTCGACCCGGAACAATCTGAGGAATCCGTCTCCTCTGCCGAGCAGGATCAGCCGGAAACGACCGAAGAGTGAAAGTAAATATACTTTCGAATTTTACAAAAAAGCGACGAAAATATTGTGCGAAATCACTAAATCACAGTTGAGATTTTGTGCAAATTTGTTAAAGTGGAGAGCGGTTTTTGCTTGACTTTAAGGCGGTAAAGTATTAGAATATACGCATTAAATTAGTTGATGAAAGGAGCCGCAGACATGACTGCCATATATGCCAAAAGTGCGAAAAATACCGGTTGGACGTCTGCGAAATCTGCGGAGGCGGCTTCTTTTTGTACAAGTATGGAGAAGTATACGAATAAAATGGCTATTGTCGGCATAATGGGCGTCATAATGATGGCGTCCATTATTGTATATGTAAGCTCGTTTGTAAACGGCTTCCGACTTATAGGCGGTTTGCTTCTGGTCATACAGTTTTTGTGTTACCATGCGATTAAAAACTTTCAGGCAGAATAAAAGCGGACAACTGTTGATACAGTAAAGCGGTTTTGCCGAAAGGTGAAGCCGCTTTTTGTATATAATAAAAATCATTATAAGGAGAATGACGAATGAAAAAGAAAATCATCGCTATGCTGCTCTGCGTAGCCATGCTGCTCTGCGTGACTGCGTGCGGCGGCGAAAGCAGCTCTTCTGATGACGCTTCTGATACCAGCAGCTCTACAGAAGACAGCGGCACAAGCTCAGATGAGGGCGGCGATACCGCAGCGGCATTCAAGATCGGCGGTACAGGCCCGCTCACCGGCGGCACATCCATATACGGTATTGCGGCGCAAAACGGTGCGCAGATCGCTGTTGACGAGATAAACGCTCTCGGCGGCATTCAGTTTGAACTCAGATATGAGGACGATACAAACGACCCGGAAAAGGCAGTCAACGCATACAACGCCGTAAAAGACTGGGGCATGCAGATCTCTCTCGGCTCTGTAACGTCAAAGCCGGGTGAGGCGACCTCTATCTTGAACTATGAGGACCGCATTTTTGCGCTCACCCCGTCCGCTTCGTCTGTCGCGACGGTAGAGGGCAAGGACAATGTTTTCCAGATGTGTTTCACTGACCCGAACCAGGGCATGGCTTCTGCACAATACATTGCAGAGCAGGATATGGCTACAAAAATTGCCATTATCTGGAAAAACGATGACGTTTATTCAAAAGGTATCCACGACACATTCGTAGAGGAAGCTAATGAACGTGGTCTTGAGATCGTAAGTGATACGACGTTTGCCGACGGCAACGCAACAGACTTCTCCGTACAGCTTGCCGACGCTCAGTCAAACGGCGCCGACCTCATCTTTCTGCCTATGTATTATGAGCCGGCTTCCCTCATCCTAACTCAGGCAAATGCCATGGGCTACACGCCGAAGTTTTTCGGCGTCGACGGCATGGACGGCATCCTGACGATGCCTGGTTTCGACGCATCTCTGGCTGAGGGCGTAATGCTCCTCACCCCGTTCAACGCTGACGCGGACGATGAGAAAACTCAGGCGTTCGTTGAAAAGTATGAAGAGCTCTACGGCGAGACTCCGAACCAGTTTGCGGCTGACGCCTATGACTGCATCTACGCCATCTATCAGGCTCTCGAGGCTGCCGAGTGCACTCCCGATATGTCTAATGAAGAGCTTTGCGATGCTCTTATCGAGCAGTTCACAACCATGACATTTGAAGGCCTCACCGGCGACGGCGAGGGCATCACATGGGACGAGGACGGTCTCGTTTCCAAGAACCCTAAGGGCATGGTTATTGAAGACGGTGCATATGTCGGTCTCGACTAATGCAAAACACTAAGAAACATTGATAAAAACCCGGGCGCAGGGGGCAAAAAACGCCCCCCGGCGTTCCCGGGCTTCAGTGCTTATCTGAAAATATCCGTAAGAACGGAGCTCTTCAGATGAGCTCTGATAAAAAGGCGCTCATACCGCCAGCTGTAAGCAAAAAGGCACCAGCAGGTGATAAAAGCGCAAAAAGCGCGCCGCTCGCCTAACAGCGGCGGCTTCAGCACAGGTAAAAAGCCGCCGTCGTATGTATCTCGGCACTGTGCTGTTATCCGGCGGCAGAATGGAGAAGATTGTGATGAGTTTTCTGAATTTCCTTATCAGCGGTATAAGCCTCGGCAGCATATACGCGATAATAGCGCTCGGCTATACCATGGTGTACGGCATAGCCAAAATGCTTAACTTCGCCCACGGCGACGTAATCATGGTCGGCGCGTACATATGCTTTTACGCCGTATTCAGCTTTGAGCTTCCGCCTATCGTTGGAATCCTCATGGCAGTAGTGGTGTGCACAGTACTCGGCATGGTCATCGAGAGACTTGCGTATAAGCCGCTGCGCTCTGCGCCGTCGCTCGCCGTTCTTATTACGGCTATCGGCGTGAGCTACTTTTTACAGAATGCGGCGCAGCTTTTGTGGACGTCGAGTCCAAAGGTATTCCCGAGACTTTTTAATTTTGGCGGACAAGCCTCGGTATCATTTTTCGGCGGGCAGCTCTCTATATCCTGGACGACGATAATCACGATAATAACGTGCATAATAATAATGCTCGCCCTCACATGGTTTACAGGGAAGACAAAAAGGGGAAAAGCGATGCGCGCGTGCTCTGAGGATAAGGGCGCGGCGCAGCTTATGGGCATAAATGTAGACGCCACGATATCGATGACGTTTGCGATCGGCTCCGGGCTTGCGGCGATAGCCGGCGTGCTGCTGTGCTCAGCGTATCCGACGCTCGTGCCGACAACGGGCTCAATGCCCGGTATAAAGGCGTTCACCGCGGCCGTTTTCGGCGGTATCGGATCTATACCCGGGGCGTTTCTCGGCGGGCTGTTGCTTGGAATTATAGAGATAATGGCAAAAGCATATATATCGACGCAGCTTTCAGACGCAATAGTTTTTGCCGTGCTGATAATCGTCCTGCTCGTAAAGCCTGCGGGACTTCTCGGCAAGCGCGTGAACGAAAAGGTGTGAGGTGATAAAAATGGGAAAACTAAAAAGGATCGGCGCGAAAACGCGCTATAATATGATCACATACACTGTCGTTGTGCTGGCATATATAGTCATGCAGCGTCTCGCCACGGGCGATATGCTGACATCATCGATCGAGGGCATGCTCGTCCCGATCTGCGTCTATATAGTCATGGCTGTGTCATTAAACCTCACCGTCGGCGTATTAGGCGAACTGTCGCTCGGTCACGCCGGATTTATGAGCGTCGGCGCATTTTCGGGCGTCACGGTAGCGGTCATCCTTGAAAACGCTGTCGCATCAGAGCCGCTGCGTCTCGCCATAGCGATGGTCGCGGGCGCGGTATTTGCCGCGATCGCGGGATTTTTGATTGGAATCCCCGTCCTTCGCTTAAACGGCGACTATCTCGCGATAGTAACGCTTGCGTTTGGGGAAATAATAAAGAGCATATTCAATAACCTGTATGTCGGACTTGATTCAAACGGTCTGCACTTCAGCCTTCTCTCGGATAATACGAATCTCGCTGAAGGTGGAGAGCTTATTATCGGCGGTCCTATGGGTATCGGAGGCATAGACAGGATATCGACGTTTACAGCCGGATTTGTGCTTATAATAATAACGCTGATAATAGTGCTGAACATGATGAATAGCCGCACAGGAAGAGCTGTCATGGCTATACGTGACAACCGCATCGCAGCGGAGAGCATCGGTATTCAAGTCACAAAATATAAGATGATCGCGTTCGTCACCTCTGCGGCGCTCGCCGGCGCGTCCGGCACGCTGTTTGCAATGAATTACTCTACGATCGCTGCAAATAAATTCGATTTCAACACATCGATACTCGTTCTCGTGTTCGTTGTTCTCGGCGGACTCGGAAACGTCCTCGGCTCGATAGTTGCTGCCGCAGCGCTCACGATTTTGCCGGAGGCGCTGCGCGGGTTCGACGATTACAGAATGCTTACATACGCGATAGTGCTTATACTCGTCATGCTTGCGACGAACAGCTCTACCGTGCGCGGATTTATTGATAGACTCCGCTTTAGAAAGACAGGGAAGGAGAGCTGAGATGAGCAAACAGAGAGAACCGGTAAAACTTGTTCCGGTGCCGAACCCTAATATCATCCCGGAACGCGACGTCGATAAAAGCCCGATACTCGAATGCCGTCACCTCGGCATCGATTTCAGCGGTCTTGTTGCCGTAAACGATTTTAACATGGCGATAGGCAGAACGGAGATAGCCGGGCTTATAGGACCGAACGGCGCGGGGAAAACGACAGTGTTTAACCTGCTCACAAAAGTGTATCAGCCGACACGCGGTACGATACTGCTCGACGGGTATGAGACGTCAAAGATGACGACGGCGCAGATAAACCGTCTTGGAATCGCGAGAACATTCCAGAATATACGCCTTTTCACTAATCTGACGGTGGAAGACAACGTAAAGCTGGGACTGCATAATTATATAAATTATGGAACGCTCAGCGGTATACTTCGTCTTCCGAAATACTGGAAAGCGGAGCGTATCGCGCATGAACGCGCGCTGGAACTGCTTTCAATATTCGACATGGAAAACCTGGCGAATATAAAAGCCGGCGCGCTTCCATACGGGGCTCAGCGCAGATTGGAGATAGTCCGCGCGCTTGCAACGAATCCAAGCCTTTTGCTGCTTGATGAGCCCGCCGCTGGCATGAACCCATCGGAGACGGCGGAGCTGATGGATAACATCGTAAAGATAAGAGACCTGTTTAAAATAGCTATACTTCTGATAGAGCATGATATGAACCTTGTCATGGGTATATGCGAGGGCATATGCGTCTTGAACTTTGGTCAGGTAATAGCAAAGGGCACGCCGGAGGAGATAAAGAACAATCCGGCTGTTATAGAAGCGTATCTTGGAAAGGGGAAATAACGCGATGGCGCTGCTTACGGTAAACAATATAAACGTATACTATGGCGCTATCCACGCCATAAAAGACGTCTCCTTTTATGTAGATGAAGGAGAGATAGTTACTCTCATCGGCGCAAACGGAGCAGGGAAGTCGACTACGCTTCAAACAATATCTGGTCTTCTGCGTAGTAAAACAGGCTCCATCACGTTTGAGGATAAAAATATAAGCAATACTGCGGCGTATAAGCTTGTCACGCACGGTCTTGCGCAGGTGCCGGAGGGACGGCGAATCTTCCTGCAAATGACAGTACGCGAAAATCTTGAGATGGGCGCCTTTACGCAGCCGGACGCAAATGTCGAACGTGATATAGAGACTGTGTTCGAGTATTTCCCACGACTTAAAGAGCGTGAAAAACAGATAGCCGGTACGCTGTCCGGGGGAGAACAGCAGATGCTCGCAATGGGCAGAGCGCTTATGTCAAATCCAAAGCTTTTGATGCTTGATGAGCCGTCAATGGGACTTGCGCCGATTTTAGTAGAGCAGATATTTGAGATAATCCAGAATCTGCACAAAAACGGGACTACCATATTACTGGTAGAGCAGAACGCACAGGCAGCTCTATCGGTGGCAGATAGAGCGTATGTACTGGAGACGGGTAAGATCGTGATGTCCGGGACAGGAGCAGAGCTGCTCAAAAGCCCGGAGATCAAAAAAGCATATCTTGGCGGTTAAGTGTTTAAATGGAGATGCGGCATATTTGAAATACATCTTTATTAAACACACGGCTTTTGTACTATTTTAAAAGCGAGCAGCGGCGGACTTAAACCCCGCCGCTGTTTTGATGCCGCCCGTTTTACAGGCTGCTGCATACGGAATATGGCAAAAAGGGTATTGCATTTTTGCTTGCAGACAGTTATAATTTGAATTACAACTGAATATGGTTGCGAAAAAGCAGAAGAAAGGAAGTAAAAGCAAAATGCCCAGAAAAATCAAACGGGCCCTTTTGCTGCTTGTTGTCGCTTCGCTGCTTCTGACCTCACTGAGCGGATGCTCGGGAGGTACAGAGCAAAGCTCCGAAAGTTCGACGACGTCTGCACAATCGGGCGAGCCATCAGACGATAGAGGCTCAGTCACGGTCGGTATCGCACAGGATTTGGATAGCCTCGACCCGCATAAGGCGATCGCTGCGGGAACAAGCGAGGTATTGTTCAATGTCTTCGAGGGACTTGTAAAAGCAAGCCCTGACGGCGAGGTAATTCCCGCCGTTGCCAGTGACTATACTATCTCTGATGATAAGACAGTGTATACCTTTGAATTAAGAGAAGGGGTAACGTTCCATAACGGGGAAGCGGTCACGGTGGAGGACGTTGTATATTCACTTGAACGCTGCGCCGGATCAGAAAACAATGGAACTCCTCTGATCACGGCGTTTTCTAATGTCGCTGAAATAGCCGCGCCGGATGATACTCATGTAACGGTGACGCTTGCAGAGCCGAATCTTGAATTTATTTTCTCGATGACGGCGGCTATCATTCCGGAGGGGTACGGAGATGAGGCGGCGTCAAACCCAATAGGGACAGGACCATTTAAATATGTGTCATATACTCCGCAGGACAGCCTCATTATAGAAAAGTTTGACGAATACTGGGGCACTGCAGCGCATCTTGACGAAGTCACGTTTAGGATCATCACAAATACGGAAACGCTCGTGATGAGTCTTCAAAGCGGCGCGCTCGATATGGTGATCCACCTGCCGAATACAGTGGCGAGTCAGGTGGAGAACGATTTTACCATATATCAGGATACAATGAAGCTTGTGCAGGCTCTCTATCTCAATAACAATGTAGAGCCGCTCGACGATGTCCGCGTACGTCAGGCAATATACTACGCGGTAGACGTGCAGGAAATCATTGATTTTGTATGCGACGGGGCAGGCGTTGCCACTGGTACAAGTATGTATCCGGCGTATACGAAATATTTCATGCCGGAGCTTGCCGAGGCGTATCAGCAGGATCTAGATAAATCGAGGCAGCTTTTAGCTGAAGCCGGATATCCGGACGGGTTTGAGCTTACGATAACAGTTCCCAGCAATTATGAGCAGCATGTACAGACGGCTGAGGTGCTTGAGCAGCAGCTCGGTCAGGTCGGCATCGACGTGAATATAGAGCCTGTGGAATGGGAGACGTGGGTAAGCGATGTTTACCGCGGACGTAACTTTGTATCGACCGTGTGCGGCGTTGCAGCCAGCGATATGACGGCACGCGAAATGCTCGTCCGCTATGTTTCGGATAGCAGCACGAATTTCATCAATTTTGAAAATGAGGAATATGACAACGCCGTCAACAGCGCAATGACCTCGATAGACGACGAGGAGCAGACTGCGCTGTATAAAGAGGCGGAAACGATACTCAACGAAGAGGCTGCAAGCATATGGATACAAGATCTGTGCGACCTTGTCGTTACGTCGCCGGAGCTTGACGGTGTGACGCTCTACCGCACCTATGTGCTCGATATGAGTACGATCTATTATAAATAAGAAGTAAGTAAAAATTTTCAGTGCTGCCGTAATGCGGCAGCACTGAAGCCGTATATAACGGATTTTCCGATAAAGGGGGATTGCCGCAATGACAAATACCTTGCTAAAACGGATATTTTTTCTGATACTCACGCTGCTGCTTGTGACAGTGCTTGCGTTTGTGGCGTTTTCCGTCATCCCGGGCGATCCTACAAGCTCAATATTGGGTCTGGAGGCGAGCGAGGAGCAGATAGCCACCCTGCGGGAAGAGCTCGGGCTCGATCTGCCGCTTTGGGAGAGGTATATAAAATGGATCGGCGCGTTTGTCACCGGCGATTTTGGCACATCGTATAATTACGATATACCGGTGGCAGAGCTTTTGGCTCCGCGCGTCTCAGTAACGCTCACGCTCGCTCTTATGGCGTTTGTACTTATTATTATCATCTCGCTGCCAGTCGGCATAATTGCCGCACGGTATGAGGGCGGCGTAATAGACAAGGTGCTTACAGTGTCAAACCAGATAATCATGTCCGTACCAGGATTTTTGATGGGCATAGCGCTGACGTACGTGTTCGGGCTGCTCTTAAAATGGTTTGTCCCGGGCGGATATACGCCGCCGGAGCAGGGGCTCGGCAGATATATGTGGTATCTCCTATTTCCGGCTGTCGCAGTAGCCCTTCCGAAGAGCGCAATGACGATAAAAATGCTCAGAAGCTCGATACTCAGCCAAATGGGAGAGGATTATATAAGAACGGCATACAGCAAGGGAAATACTGTGTCCTCAGCGCTGTGGAGACATGTTTTGCGCAATGCCATGATACCGGTAGTTACGTTTATTGCCATGGCGGTGGCTGATATCGTTGCCGGCTCGATAGTGATAGAGCAGGTTTTTGCCATTCCGGGACTGGGACAAATGCTTGTTTCCTCAATCGGGAACAGAGATTATCCGGTCGTGCAGGCGATAGTCGTAATGATAGCGGCTGTTGTGGTGCTATGTAACTTTGGCGCGGATCTGTTGTATAAGGTGATGGATCCCAGACTGCGGGGGAGGTAAGCGATGAAAAAGCGAAACTGGTATATGCGGATCGGCTTAGTTATAACGCTTGCCGCCGCCCTGTTTACGATTACAGGACTTTTTTACACGCCGTATGACGCGACGGAGATGAGCGCCGCCGATAAATACGCTCCGCCGTCGTTTGCCCATCTGTTCGGCTGCGATCAGATGGGGCGCGATATCTTTTCGCGTACGCTTGAGGGGATCGGGACGACGGTCACGATAGCGCTTGCAACACTTGCGATAGGCTTCGTCGCAGGGCTTATCATCGGCGCGATGTGCGGTTATTACGGCGGAATTGCCGATGAGATTATTATGCGGATATGCGACGCGATAGCCGCGTTTCCAAGCGCGCTGCTTGCGATGGTAGTTATCGCGGTGATAGGATCGGGAAAATATAACGTAATAGCGGCGCTTGGGATTTTGTTTATACCAAGCTTTGCAAGGCTTGTAAGAAGTGAATTTTTAAAATACCGTGACCACGATTTTGTGAACATGGCAAAACTGACCGGAGTTTCGTCTCTGCGTATCATATTTGTGCATATTCTTCCAAATACATGGTCGGTGCTGCTATCAGGGCTTACTATCGGGTTTAACAACGCTGTCCTTGCGGAGGCGTCGATGAGCTATCTCGGCATAGGTGTAACACCGCCTGATGCGAGCCTTGGCAGGATGCTCAGCGAGGCGCAGGGATATCTTTTCACGGCGCCGTGGTACACGGTGTTTCCGGGAGTTGTCGTCATCCTTCTTATTCTCGGCGTTGGGATGATAGGCGAGGGTATACGCGAGAGGATAGGTGGAAAAGCATGATGCTGAATATAGAACATCTGTCCATAGTGTTCCATGACAGAGAAGAGCCGTTCATAGCCGTAGAGGATTTCAATTTGCAGATGGAGCGCGGCGAGATAGTCGGAATAGTAGGGGAATCCGGATCCGGCAAATCGATGACGGCGCACGCCATAATGGGACTGCTGCGGAGGTTTGCAGTAGAAGTGACAGGTAAAGCGGAATTTGACGGCGTCGATATACTGGGGCTAAAACCTGAAGAGCTTCGCCGTTATCAGGGCGCGGAGATGTCGATCATATTCCAGGAGCCGATGACAAGCCTTGATCCGACAATGAAAATAGGCAGACAGGTGGAGGAAGCGCTTTTGCTCCACACGAAGCTGACGAAAACAGAGCGGAGGAAAATGGCGCTTGAGGCGATGGAGCTTGCAGAGCTCGATGAGCCCGGAAAGCTGTACGATCTGTATCCGCATGAGTTGTCCGGCGGAATGCGGCAGAGAGTGATGATCGCTTCAGCACTGGTGCTTCGCCCGCAGCTCCTTATCGCTGACGAGCCTACGACGGCGCTTGATGTAACGATACAGGCGCAAATACTCAAGACGCTCAAGGAGATAAATAAAAAAGAGGGTACGGCGATCATGTTCATTTCGCACGACCTTGGGGTGGTTAAGACGTTGTGTGACAGGGTCATCGTTATGCAGCATGGGCACATAGTGGAAGAAGGACCCGCCGATCAGGTGTTTTACCATCCGCAGCACGATTATACAAAGCATCTGCTGGAATCACGTCCCACACGAAAAAAGCTGAAGGGGAGAAAAGCTCGTGAAGAATGAAACAATATTGCGGCTTGAACACGTGAACAGCTATTACGGCAGAGGAAAAAGCAGAAAACAGGTGTTGAAAGATGTGTCGCTGCAGCTTAGCCGCGGCGAGGCGCTCGGAATAGTTGGCGAATCGGGCTCGGGCAAGTCAACGCTTGCCAAATGCATACTCGGACTGGTGACGGATATAGACGGCAGGATCGAGCTTGATACTAAGCGCCCTCAGATGGTGTTTCAGGACCCGTACGGATCGCTCAATCCGGCAAAAACGATAGGCTGGATACTTGAGGAGCCGCTGCGAGTGATAGGAGTGCACGACAAAAAGGAACGCCGCGAGCGCGTGAATGAAATGCTTCATACGGTCGGGCTCGACGATGAGCATTATGACCGCAGACCGTCGCAGCTGTCGGGTGGGCAGAGGCAGCGCGTTTCCATTGCCGCCGCGCTTATACAGGGAAGCAAGCTGATAGTCTTAGACGAGCCGGTATCGGCGCTCGACGTGACCTTGCAGGCGCAGATACTGCAGCTTCTGGCAGATCTAAAGGAGCAGTTCGACCTGTCATACATCTTCATTTCACACGACCTTGCCGTAGTGTACCAGCTGTGCGATCGTGTTATGGTCATTTATCACGGCGAGATTGTGGAGCAGGGCGACGTGGACACGGTATACGATGCTCCGCAGCATGAATATACAAAAAAGCTGCTCGAAGCATCGGCAGGCTTGGAGTAATATAAGAAAAAAGAGTCTTGGGATATCTTCTAGACAGAAGATGTCCCAAGACTTAATTTATCATTGATAAGATACAGCTTTTCCAAACGAGATGTTAAAACAGCGGCATGAGAAACCATGCCGCTGTTTGTTTAAAGCCTTTCTTTTGCCGTCGAGAGCATAAGCTTTATCCGGTTTAGTTGATTTACTTCACTTGCGCCGGGGTCGTAATCTACTGCCGCGATATTAGCTTGCGGGAAAGCTTTTTTAAGAGCTTTGATAACGCCCTTACCGACCACATGGTTTGGCAGACACGCAAACGGCTGGATACACAGGATGTTCGGCGTCCCCTCGGTCAGCAGTTCGATCATCTCACCGGTCAAAAACCATCCTTCGCCGTACTGATTGCCCAAGGATAAAAACGGCTTTGTCCGTTCAGCCATTTCTTCGATCGGCATCGGAGGATTAAAACGGCGGCTCTTCTTTAACGCGTCGAGCGCCGGCTGCCTTATAAGCCTGATCACGCCGACGCCGAGCTTTGCGACAAGCTCATCCTTAAATCCCGTGCCGAGAAAGCGGTGTTTATATTCACCGTGGGTAATAAAGAAGTTGCCGAAATCCATAAGGTCCGGTACGACAGCCTCGGCGCCCTCTCTTTCAAGCAGATCGACAAGGTGATTGTTTGCAAGCGGCATATATTTGACTAATATCTCGCCCACAATGCCAACGCGCGGCTTTTTTAACGTTTCGTCGATCGGGAAGTTGTCAAAGGCTTCGACGATCCCGTGACATACTGATTTGTATGTATAATTTGTTTTGGGATTTACAAGCGAATCTATACATATATCCTGCCACTTTTTATGAAGCGCATTTGCGGAGCCGGGCGTTTTTTCATAAGGGCGCACATGGTAGAGGCAACGCATAAACAGATCGCCGTATACGACGGCATGGACTGCGTCTATAAGAAGTCCGGCGGTAAAGCCAAAGCCTTCGTTTTTTTCCATACCGTTAGCATTTAATGAGATGACAGGTATATGCGCGAGATTTGCTTTTTTAAGCGCCCTGCGTATAAATGCGACATAGTTGCTTGCACGGCAGCAGCCACCGGTCTGCGACATCATGATAGCAAGCTTATCTGTGTTGTATTTTCCGGACAGCACGGCGTCCATTATCTGACCGACGACCGTGATAGACGGATAGCACGCATCATTGTTGACGTATTTAAGCCCGGTGTCGATCGCAGTGCGGTTGTCGTTATCCAGTACGACGATGTTGTAGCCATGCTTTTTGAAAACAGGCTCCAAGATGTCAAAATGGATCGGGCTCATCTGAGGAGCCAAGATAGTATACCCGTCATCGTGCATCTGTTTTGTAAAGTGTACGCGCTCATACCTCACAGGTGCAGGCACAGGTAAAATATTCTGATCCCGCCGCATATTCATCGCTGCGATCAGACTGCGTATACGTATACGTACAGCGCCGAGATTGTTTACCTCGTCTATTTTAAGAAGGGTGTACAACTTGTTTGAGTCTTCAAGTATCTCGCTTACCTGATCAGTAGTGACTGCGTCAAGTCCACATCCGAAGGAGTTTAGCTGTATAAACTCTAAATCATCTCTGCTGCGGACAAATTCAGCTGCGGAATACAGTCTGGAATGATACACCCACTGATCGACGACGCGAAGCGGGCGCTCAGGGTCAAAATCGATCGGCAGACTGTCCTCCGTAAATACGGTAAGCCCGTAGGAGGCGATAAGTTCAGGTATACCGTGATTTATTTCAGGATCGACATGATATGGCCGCCCTGCGAGAACGATGCCGCGCCCTGAGGCGCGCTCCATAAGTTCAAGAACGCGTTTGCCCTCTGAGCGGATGTCGGCTTTAGCTTTAAGCTGCTCTTCCCACGCCGCGTGAACAGCGCTCCGCACCTCTTTTGCCGGAATGCCCCATTCCTCTCTGCAAAGGCGCACAAGGCGGTCGGAGGCTGTTTTTTCGCTTGTAAAGGCTATAAAGGGTCTTATATACTTCACATTGCCATCGGTGATAGCCTCCACATTATTTTTCAGATTTTCGGGGTAAGACACGACGATCGGGCAGTTGTAATGATTCTGCGCGTCGGGCGTTTCCTGATGCTCGTAGAATACGCAAGGGTGAAAAATAGTTTTTATCCCTTGATTGACCAGCCATTGTACATGACCGTGGGCAAGCTTTGCCGGGTAACACTCTGATTCCGACGGGATGGACTCCATGCCAAGCTCGTAAATTTTCCGCGTTGAAAACGGAGACAGTACGACGCGGAATTTGAGCGCATTAAAGAAAATCGCCCAAAACGGGAAATTCTCATATATGTTGAGAACGCGCGGGATGCCGATAACGCCTCTGACAGCCTGTTCCTCTGATAGTGGGGGATAGTCGAAAATACGTTTGCGCTTATATTCAAACATATTCACCGCAGCCTCTTTATCCTCGTCGTTCCCCAGCCCTTTTTCGCAGCGATTACCGGTAACGTGTCTTCGATCTCCGGCAAATTTGCTAATAGTTAGCATACAATTATTGGCGCATCTGCCGCAGCGTACGCTTTGTGAGGTGTATGTAAGATTCAGCATCTCGTCGAGAGAAAGCATTTTGCTGTCTGTACCGCGATAGTGCTTTCGCGCAATGAGCGCCGCGCCGAAAGCTCCCATAAGACCTGCAATGTCGGGACAGACGACCTCAGCGCCGGCGATTTTTTCAAAAGCGCGCAGCACGGCTTCATTATGGAAGGTGCCGCCCTGGACTACAATATGGCGACCGAGTTCCTCTGCACTTGCAAGTTTTATGACCTTAAACAGCGCGTTTTTGATAACGGAATATGCAAGTCCCGCAGAAATATCGGAAACGCCCGCTCCTTCTTTTTGAGCCTGTTTGACGTTTGAATTCATAAACACCGTGCAGCGTGTGCCGAGGTCGACGGGATTTTTTGCAAATATTGCTTCCTGCGCGAAATCCTCCGCCGTAAAACCGAGAGAGTTTGCAAAATTTTCAATAAAAGAGCCACAGCCGGAGGAGCACGCCTCGTTTAGCATGATATTATCGACCGCGCCGTTTTTGAGCTTGATACATTTCATATCCTGTCCGCCGATATCCAGCACGCAATCCACGTCCTCATCGAAGAAAGACGCGGCGGTACAATGCGCGATAGTCTCCACCTCGCCTTCGTCGAGAGAAAAAGCGGATTTAAGCAGCGCTTCTCCGTATCCTGTGGAACAAGATCTGACAATTTTCGCGTTTTTGGGTAAAATTTTTTGCAGTTCGGCAATGCCGGCTTTTGCAGTTTCGATAGGATTTCCTTTATTATTTGCATAGAAAGAGTACAAAAGCTGACCTGAATCGCTGATCAAAGCCATTTTTGTCGTTGTGGAACCGACATCGATGCCAAGGAAACAGTCGCCTTCATATGATGCAAGTTTGCCTTTAGGCACGATCGCCCTCTGATGCCGTTCACGGAAAGCGTCATATTCCGCTCGGCTGTCGAAAAGCGCCGGCAAGCGCGGCATCTCAAACGCTACCGTAACGCCGCGTTCAAGCTTCGTTATCAGTTCGTCAAGGGGAATAGGAGCTATGTCTTTGCTTTCAAGCGCAGCACCCATAGCGGCAAATAAATGCGAGTTTTCAGGATCTACCGTCGTTTCGGGGGTGAGTCCTAATGTGCGGATAAAGGCTTTTTTAAGTTCCGGCAAAAAGTGCAGCGGACCGCCTAAAAATGCGACGCAGCCGCGGATAGGCTTGCCGCAGGCAAGCCCAGAGATAGTTTGATTTACGACTGCCTGAAAGACAGAAGCGGCAATATCAGCTTTGGTAGCGCCTTCGTTTATAAGAGGCTGAATGTCTGTTTTTGCAAACACGCCGCATCGTGCGGCAATGGGGTATATCTGTTTGTGCTTTTTGGCGGCTAAATTGAGCCCCTCGGCATCCGTCTGCAAAAGAGCTGCCATTTGATCGATAAACGATCCCGTTCCACCGGCGCAAACGCCGTTCATGCGCTCATCAAGCCCACCGGAAAAGTAGATGATTTTTGCATCCTCGCCGCCAAGCTCAATCGCAACGTCGGTTTGCGGGGCGACCTTTTTAAGAGCAGCGGCGACAGCTACGACTTCCTGAACAAAATCGATATGTAAGGCTTTACCAAGATTTATAGATCCGGAGCCTGTAATTCTAACTTTTAAATCGCAATCCCCAATTTTTTGCTTTGCTTTCTTTAAAAGCTCTGCAAGAGTTTCCTGAGTGTGGGCGAGATGGCGGCGGTATTTCCCGTATATGATCTGCCCGCTGTCATCGAGCACGACGAGCTTAACAGTGGTAGAGCCAACATCTATTCCCGCGCGGTATTCTTTCAAGATACATTCCTCCGATAATTGT
>CALWWO010000086.1 GCA_944385265.1 uncultured Oscillospiraceae bacterium | reverse complement strand
GCGGTCACAACGTCGGTCACGGAATAACCGCTATCCTTTAAATTATCGGCACAAGCGCCGAAAGTATTCGTGCATATTATATCGCTGCCGGCTTCTACATACATGCGATGTATTTGTTCAATAACTTCCGGTGACTCGATATTCATTATCTCTCCGCGTTCATTCGGCTTTTTCCCGGCAGATATTAGCATCGAGCCGACCCCGCCATCGTAATACACGAATTTATTTTTATCAAGCAATTCCATATCTACGCACACTCCCTGTCAATATCATAATAATTATCTCACTCATTCGCTTTCATCGATTCAGCCATATCTATTTTCGCAAGCTTCCTGTACATCAGCACATCTACAAGCGCAGTAAAGGCAAGCGTCGCAATCCCCGCATACAAAAAGCTGGTCCATCGTATGTCACGCCCAAACATTAGGCTGTCCACCTCGGCGCACATAACCACAAACCGGTGGAGCCAAACGCCAAGTACGAATCCAGCGACAGTGCCGATTATGCTGAGTATCGTCGTTTCCCTGTAAATATATCCAGCGACCTCCTCTTTATAGAAGCCGAGCACCTTTATTGTAGCCAGTTCTTTTTTACGCTCGCATATATTTATATTTGTCAGGTTATACATAACGATGATTGCGAGAACTCCCGCAGCCAAAATGAGAACGCCTACTATGTAATCTATATTCTCCACGGTGTTTTCAAACGTGACCTTCACTGTGTCGGCAAACTGTAAAAGCAATATATTGTCACTTTCCAATATCATCTCTGATACCACGTCGTTTTCATTTTCATAGTCCTCAGTAAGGCGGGCTAAGATCATGTTGTATTCAAGCGGATTTTCAAAGTTTTCCTCATACATTCCGGCATTCATAAACACATAGTTGTATATATAGTTTTCTATTATTCCCGTCAGTGTAAACTGCGCCGTTTCACCATCGCCGTTTATTAACGTTACGGTATCACCGACCGACACGTCGAGAAGCTCACACATTTTTTCGGTCATTATGATAGAATCCTCGTTAAATTCTACTTCCTGTCCGCTTTCTCTCTCCTTAAGTGCGAAATGTTCTTTAAGCTGCATCCCCGTCTTCGGAACATATATATATGTCTCGACCGATTCGCCGTCAACTTCGGCGCTTCCGCTCTCATAATGCACCTCTACATAGCTTTCGATATATTCAGGGTCTTCAAAGAAATCCGACAGTATCTCATCCTTCTGCAAAACATCTGACTCGCTGAGATATACCGTTAAATTGTATTTCTGTATGTCGTTATACTGTTTTTCGACTATATCACGTATTGAATCTCTGAGAGCAAACCCGGTTACAAGCAGGGCGCTGCATCCGGCTATACCTATGACCGTCATAAACAGTCTCTTCTTATACCGGAACACGTTCCTTGCCGTTACCTTGTGCGTAAATTTCAGCCTTCTCCATATAAAAGGGATCCTCTCGAGCAATATGCGCTTCCCTGCCACAGGCACGCGCTGCTGCATGAGCATAGCCGGTTTTTCCTTTAACTGATTTGTACACGCGGATATCGTTGCAAGCGTCGTGCATAGAACTGCCGTAAAAATTATAACAAGCGCATAACCCCACATAAACGGCATTATCGTTTCCGGCAGTGCATACATCATGCTGTATGCGTTGCTTATTACGGCGGGAAGCGTTTTGAATCCGGCGCTTACCCCTATTATGCCGCCGGCAAGGCTTGCTGTGACGCTATAGCCGATATAATACATCCTTATCATTCCGTTTGAGTATCCAAGCGCCTTCAAGGTGCCTATCTGAGTGCGCTCCTCCTCTACCATTCTTGTCATCGTGGTAAGCGCAACAAGAGCGGCGACAAGGAAGAAGAACAGCGGGAACACTGTCGATATAGCTTCTATCTTTTCGGAGTCGCTTTTATAGCTTGTATAGCTTACGGTATCTTCTCTCGTAAATAAATACCATTCGCCTTCAGAAATCTCCGCTATATCAGCTTCGCCGTCTGCAATCTCCTGTCTGGCGTCTTCAAGCTCCTGCTCGGCTTCGAGTCTGCCGTCCTCATATTCCTCTCGCGCATCGGCGAGCAGAGCTTCATTTTCCGCTATTTCGGCTGCACCGGCGGCAAGCTCCTGTTCGCCGGCGGCTATCTCAGCCTCTGCGTTTTCAAGTTCCTGTTCATTTGCTGCGATCTGATCCCATGTCGACAGCAAATAGCTTTCGTTTGCATCGAGCTCTGCCGCAGCGGCGTTTATCTGCTCCTCGCCCGCCAAAAGCTCTACCTCGAGCGAGTCGAGCTCCGCTTCGGCGGCGTTACATGCGCCCTCAGCCTCTAAAATCTCAGCCAATCTCGATCCGTAATCGCGTTCGTACGCGCTTATCTGCGCTTCGGCTTCAGCGTAATCCGTCTTTAAACCCGCGATCCTCTCTTCAAGCGCTTTTATATCCTCCTCGGACGCCGAGCCGGACTCGTTCATCTCTTCAAGCTGCGCCTCAAGCGTCTGAATAAGCTCTCCAAGCGCCGCATAGTCCTCTTTAGCGTCGTTTATGAGCTGCTCGTACGGCGCAAGCTGCGCTCTGCCGGTCTCAATCTCACTGCGGGCAGCTTCGATCTCTTCTCTTCCGGCAGCTATTTCCGCTTTTCCAGCTTCGATCTCGCTTCGTCTGCTTTCAAGCTCCGCCCTCGCGGAATTTATCTGTTCGACGCCGCTGTAATAATCGTTTTTTGCCGCCTCAAGCTGCTCTCTTCCGGAATCTATTTCATCTCTCGCCTCTGCAAGTTCAGCTCTTGCTGCATTAAGTTCGGCTTTTGCGTCGTCTATCTCTTTCTGCCCGTCTTCGATCTCTTGTAAAGCATCCGCAAGCTCCTCATTTACATCCTGCTCCGCCTGCGCGTAATCTGCTTTTGCTTCCTCTATCGCTTCATTCGCATCGTCTACGAGCTCGTTATACCTTATTTCAGAGCGCTCGATCCCGAATTCTTCAAGCTGCGTTACTACCTCATTTACCCTGCTGGTGTATTCGCTTGAAAATGCATTCAGCTCTCTTGCGCCCGTAACAGTCAGATATATATCGGTATACGCCTCAAGACTGTAAAATTCCATGGGTGTATACGCTATGATACTCACCTCGCCGGTGCCCACCGTACTCGGTTCGATATTTATCGACATATACTGCGGGTGCCTTATAATCCCCACTATAGTGAGTGATTTTTCGCTATATGTCTCATCTATCGTGTCATAGTCTCTGTTATCCTCTGAGATAGTCAAAACTTCGCCTATTTCATGCTTCTCCGAATATTCATTCGGCACAACGACGATACATTCATCGCTTTTATCAGGCAGCCGCCCTTCTATTATTTCAAAGCTATTTAAAAATTCGTCTGTCCCGTATTTATCAAAATCTATCCCGTACGCTCTCGTTACGTAGCTTCCGTTATCCGTATCCATTATCAGGTCGCTCACCTTAGCGGGCATGACCGTCTCAACCGAGTCCAGCTCGCCCAGCGCTTCCACGTCGTCATCCGTAAGCCCAAGCGTGCTCCTGACATATATGTCAAACATACGGTTTTCGTCATAATAGTTATCCACTGTAAGCTGCATATCAGGCGTAGTGGCAAGCAGTCCGCTCAAAAACCCCGTTCCTACGGCGACTATCGCAAGTATCGACATGAAGCGTGCAAAACTGTCCCTTACTCCCCTGAGCACAAGCTTTGAATATGTATTTCTCATTTTACCATTCTATCTCCTCAACAGGTAACGGATTTTTATTAAGAGACATCTCTCCTATGCAGCCGTTCTTAACGTGTATCACCCTGTCAGCCATATGCGTTATTGCGCTGTTATGCGTGATTATTATAACTGTCTTGCCTGTTTTCCGGCAAGTATCCTGAAGCAGCTTCAGGATATTTTTCCCTGTATTGTAATCGAGCGCGCCGGTCGGCTCGTCGCAGAGCAATATTTTCGGATTTTTTGCCAGCGCACGCGCTATCGCAACACGCTGCTGCTCGCCCCCTGAAAGCTGCGCCGGAAAATTTCTCACCCTTTTCTCAAGTCCGACCTCAACCAGCGTTTCATATGCATCGAGCGGATCTTTGCATATCTCCGAAGCCAGCTCTACATTTTCTATCGCCGTAAGATTTTGTACGAGATTGTAAAACTGGAACACAAATCCCACGTCATGCCTACGGTATTCCGTAAGCTGCCGGTCATTAAATGAGCTGATCTCTGCTCCGTCAAGCCAAACCTCGCCTTCATCGCAGTTGTCCATGCCGCCAAGTATATTCAGCAGGGTGGTTTTTCCCGCGCCGGAGGGTCCCACTATTACGCAAAACTCACCTTTTTTTACTTCAAACGACGCGTGGTCGATAGCGGTTATAGTATGTTCTCCCATCTTGTAATATTTACACACATCTTTAAACGTTACAAATTTCATGACTACCCCTCTGTAAACTCAAAATTCTATTCCACTATAATGTTACCACCTATTTGTGAACTTTTCTACATTCTACTATACTTTATACTGCTTTTCACATAAATTTACTAAAACTTATAGCATAAAATCCCAACTTCCCCCTTTGCAATACAATATATATAACACGGCGCGGTCTCACCCGCGCCGTGTTATATATATTGTATTGCATTTTTATCCGGATATCGTCACGCTATCCTCCCAGCTCCATGTTACGGAGCTCATTTCTCCGTTATGCTTGTAGGTGATATCGCTTGTCCTGAGATCGAAGGTCATCTGTCCGTTTTTATATTTGATGACAGTCTGCAAATGGTCGCGCTCGTCGTCTATCCACGTTTCATCCAAGCCCTGTCCCTCAGGATATATGCCCGGCTCGTTATACCAGCTTTCGTCGCCTATTTCTTCATATCCAATCTTATTTTTTGAATACATCAGTTCCGTTATTTCATCGCCGTCGAATGTCACTATCGCTCTTTCATTGATATCGTATATAGCGTATCTGCCGTCGCCCATATCAATAAATTCCGTAAAATCTTTAAGGCGCATATCTCCGCTTTCATCAGAATAAGACGCGAATTTTATGGAGCTGTTCCACCGGTCGTATTCAGCGGTAAAATATCCGCTGTATAGAACTTCCGAATCATCGCCATACACAGTATAATCTACTCTGTAATTATCATCGCCGTTTTTTGTATATGTGCATTCGTCAAAAAACGCGGACAATGCAAGTTCTACATCTTCTTTTTTCGTATCCTCGTCAAGTGATGCAGTAAACGCCATATCTACTGAGACGAACGCCAGCGGCATTGAAAAATCCACATAATCCGCCATATCATAGAAATCCTGCGGATGTCCCTCTTCAAGCGCGTAATTATTTTCGTCTATGGCACTGTTCACCTTATCTGTAAGCGCTTCGCTTACTTGCCTGACAACTTTATAGCCCATTGCATATGAGGTTATCTCCTCAAATTCTACGGAGGGATCTTCTGCCGTTGTATTCGTTTGAGTATCCCCGGCAGGACTTGAAGACGATTGATCTCCGCCGCACGACGCCACAACTGTCAGTATGATCAAAATCATTATCAGGAGCAAAGCTTTTTTCATATCTATCCCCATTCCCAATATATGTGTTTTAGTCGATAACCCTGATCTCTTTTATCACCGGCTGATCTTCCGTGGCAACATATCCGCTGATTGGATCGGCTATCGGCGTAGTGTCGCATATCTCGTCTACTATTTCCATCCCGGAGGTAACGTGTCCAAACGCGGCGTACAATCCGTCAAGGCTCGGCGCATCCTGATGAACTATGAAAAACTGGGAACTGGCGCTGTCATAAGCCTGCGATCTTGCCATAGATATCACGCCGCGTTCATGTGATATATCGTTTTCCACTCCGTTTGCCGAAAATTCGCCTTTTATCGTATTTTCGCTGCCGCCTGTGCCGTCTCCAGCCGGGTCGCCGCCCTGTATCACGAATCCGCTTACAACGCGGTGGATAGTAAGACCGTCATAAAACCCGCTCTCAGCCAGGTCAATGAAATTTTTTACCGTTACGGGCGCCGCCGTCTCATCGAGTTCCAGCGCGATGACGCCGTATCCCTCAATCTCTATTTCAACATGGCGCAATGTCCGCTCCGTCTCACGTCCGTTTAGCAGGATCACTGCCACCGCTATACATATCACGGCAGCAAGCACCGCGCATACGACGATAATGTTTCTTCTCTTATTCTTCATTTTTCTTCCCGTCCTTGAATAATTACCGTTCGCGCCGCCGCAGTCTTATTTTACGGCAGCTTTTACGCAAACAGCACCGCACAAAACGCTATGCTAGTGTAAAGCTTACCACAATATCATATCTTTTGCAATTTTTATTCTGCGTAACACATATATTGCGCCTGTAGACGCGAATAAAATTAAATCTGTTTTCTCCGGCGACATGCGCGGCGGAGAAAACAGATCTCAGTTTGCAAGTGTGAGCGTTTGCCTTTGATAACTCGCAAAAGCCTGCACGCAGCAGACTGCTGTGCCTGCCGGAAAAGGGCATTACTTTTTTTCGACAGTTTTAAGCGGCTCATGATACCATGAGCCGCGTTTACGATATTTTTTTAAAACAGTTTCTTTTTAAGCTCTGTATATCCGTCTGTAAAAGCCTCGTTCGCGAGCTCGCCGCTCCATGCAAGCGACTGACTCGTTCCAAATCCGTTTATCCACTGCGCCTCCGCATCCATGACATACCCCATGCCGCAGCTGTAGTTCACAGTGCAAACCGCCGTTGCCTCCGTCGGCACGATATCTTTTATGATGAGACCCAAATTTGAATACGCCTCGCAATTTACGCCGGCAAACGAAATATCGTCATTAAGCTTAAACAGTCGAAACCTCATCTTTAAATCGTCTCCCATAGGTATAGGCTCCGGCCGGTCGCCGCAGCGCAGCGTGCTTTTCACGTTGCTTTTCGATTCGGTGCTTGCAGTATTGATCTGCTGAAGATCCCCGTACAAGCCAAGGCTTACATAGCTTTTGCGAGCCGGTATATCGCGGAACGTCTCGCCGCCTGCAAAGCTGCACTCGTCCGTGAAATTGTCTATCCCCTCCGACAGAGCTATGACCTCCATGCCCTGAGTCGAGGTCAGGCACTTCATTTGCAGCATACTGTCGTCATATTTGAAAATATGCTGTGACATGGATATCTCGCCTTTTTCATTGACCTCAACTATGCGCCATCCGCTTCTCACAATAGGATTTTGATCGCCGGCCGCGCCCTGCGCCCATATTACGGGGAACTGATTTTTATTGGCATTCTCTACAAAGCGGCTCACCCCGCCGCCGACATCGACGCCGATCTTCGGCACCTCGCCGAGATTCCATATCATATAGTTTGAATGGGTAGCATGATTTAAAAACATTCCTATTGTATTGCCTTCAAGATCGTCAAAACGGATGACGAGCAGCTCATGATCCGACGGTCCGTGGAAATTATTCGCCTGTATTGGTCCTATCGGCGTAGGCAGGTCACGGCATACATTTATGTAGCTTTTTCCTTTGGCGTATCCGACCTTTGCAGGCTTCATTTTCTCTATCGCTTCGCCGATGGTCTCCACTACCTTATTGAGCACCCACTCACTGTACTCATACACTGCGCTCTTAGCTTCCTCCGTCGGTGCGCTTGGTCTGAGCATATATTTTTCCATAATCGAATAATCCTCTCCCTCAGGAAGAGCGATATTCAATGCCTCATGGTTATGCGTCGCTGAAAACACACAGTTTTCCGGCTTTATCCCGTATTTTTCTTCTAATTTCTCCGTCAGCTTCCCGCAAAATGGAGCCGATATCAGATCGT
>CALWWO010000085.1 GCA_944385265.1 uncultured Oscillospiraceae bacterium | reverse complement strand
ACATGCATTCTGCCATTGCGAAATGCATTTCGGTTTCTTGTTGCGCGCCGGACAAGATCTCGGTACCGAGCCGAAGCGAGTATCCGTATCCCGGCATAAGTTCTACATTTCCCCGGTCGAGCCGAAGCCGTTTTCACCGCGCTGTGTCGCATCAAGCTCGGAAGCTTCTTCGAATTCAGCATGAACGACCGGCATAATGACAAGCTGCGCTATCCTCTCGCCCGGCTCTATTATCTTATCGTTATCGCCGTGATTATGCAGCGGAACGCGAAGCTCACCTCTATAATCGCTGTCGATAACGCCGACCTTATTTGCCGGAGCTACCCCTTTTTTTGTGGCAAGCCCGCTGCGAGCAAAAACGAATCCCGCGTATCCGTCCGGAATGCAGACAGCTATACCTGTAGGTATTACAGCAGTCTGCCCTATGGCTATCACGACGCTGTCTTTAAGGCATGCGCGCAGATCAGCCCCTGCCGCCGCGTCAGACGCGTACTCCGGCAGCGCGGCGTTAGGAGCGAGCTTTTTTATCAGTATCTTTTTTCCGTTCATTATTCTCACCAGCCTATACCCGTGTTTTTGATACGCCATGCAAATTATATATCTCCATCTCCTCCGCAGTCAAGCGTTAAAGACGCATAATGAGACCGGCAGGCAATGCTCAGCGTCCCGCTCTATGCCGCTCCGGAGCGACTGCGTCAGGTGCTCCGAGAAGCGTCTTTCTCGCAGCGCGCATCGCGCTCAAAATGCCGGAGAGGGCGCGGCGCTGCCTCTTGGGCACATTGAAGCGCTCTTATGCGCATAGCGGCGTAAAACCACCCTCTGAGCGCGGATTCAAGCCGCGCCGGATGGCAAACAGCTTTTTGCCGTTTACATTTGCTTGACACAAAAGGTTTGATAGGTTAAAATTATCTGTGTTGAATTTTTTTGCAGCTGTTTAACATAGCATTTTATTGAATCGAGCTTTGTTTCACGGTCGCTTCTTCTGAAGCCGGTCATGCTGCGTTCTTTTATAAAATTTGACGTGCTTTAAACGCCTCCTTAGTTAAATGGATATAACAAGCCCCTCCTAAGGGCTAGTTGTCAGTTCGATTCTGGCAGGGGGTGCCATAAAAACGCCGGAAATTCTCAGATTTTACAGAGTTTTCGGCGTTTTTTGCCGCTAAAGGAGAATCGGACAAGCAGTTTCACTCTTCGGCTCCGCGGCACATGTTAAAACTTTAAAAAACCTCTTACGGTGCGGCTGCTGAAATGCTCCATATTACGGTCAAAGTCCAAATTGCCAAAAAAACAGGCGCAATTTATCGGAACAAAATCGCGTGATTTATGTCATATTAATAAAATCTTAAAAATTTATACAGTTTGTTCTTAAAACATTATTTGCTAAAATTTGTAGCGGAGGGGATAAGATGTACAATGTGCTTATATGCGATGATGAACGCGATATAGTCTCTGCTCTCAAGATCTACCTTTCTTCGGAAGAATACAATATTTTTGAGGCTTATACCGGAAAAGAAGCCCTTGATGTAATTGCAAAAAACGAGATACACCTCGTGCTTATGGATATAATGATGCCGGAGCTTGACGGTATCTCGACTATGCTGAAGCTGCGCGAAGCCAGCAACATACCCGTGATTCTTCTGACGGCAAAGAGCGAGGATACAGATAAAATACTCGGGCTCAACGTCGGCGCGGACGACTATATCACAAAACCGTTCAATCCCGTTGAGGTCACGGCAAGGGTCAAGTCGCAGCTACGCCGCTACATGCAGCTTGGCGGCAATAAGCCGAGCCCGTCCTGCTTCACGATAGACGGTATCGAGCTTGACGATAAAAGCAAAGTCGTGACTGTTGACGGTGAAAAAGTCAATCTGACCCCGACTGAATTTGAAATTTTGAAGCTGTTTATGCAGCGTCCGGGCGAGGTGCTCTCACCCAAGGAAATCTACCGCACCGTTTGGAATAACGCTCCCTACGGCGCCGAGAGCACCGTTGCAGTCCATATACGACACCTCCGCGAAAAAATAGAGATCAACCCGGCTGAGCCGCGCTATCTTAAAGTCGTCTGGGGGCAGGGCTATAAGTTGGAGAGGAAAAACTGATGGCAAAAAATCTCACCCATAGTATGGTTGCAAAGGTCTCCGCGATCTTTCTTATAACCATAGACGTCATAATAATCATATGTCTGTCGCTGTCCGTAGCCTATATGGTCACCTCGGGATTTTATGTTGAGACGGAAGAGGACGTCCGCGATAAGCTTCTTGAAAACACGCTGCACTCGTACGCGGTGGAAGCGATGACCAGATATCGGACAGGCAGCGATTTCGGCAGCTATTTCGGAGATAAGAATTTCTCCTTTTCCATATATGACATAGATGACATCAAGGTGGCAGGCTACGGGATCACAATATACAGCGAGCCGAAGGTCACATACAGAGCCTCGCAATACCGGCTTGTCGGATATATAGATGAGGACATGCCAAATGACGATATGATCGCCACGATATCCGGATTGGTGTCCTTTGCGCACTCGTGGCGGTATGTATTTATAGTTTTGGATATCGTCGCAGTCATCGTCTTTTTTGCGCTCCTGGTATTCCTGTTTTTCAGCGCCGGCTACAGAGGCGGGCGCGACACGCCCTCTCTCTCCACATTTGGGAAAATACCATTCGATCTGCTAACTTTTCTGTTTATCGCGCTGATATATCTTGAAGCCTTCACGATATATCATGCCGTATCATTGAGATATTCAAACCTGTTCATCCCGATCGCCGCTGTCATACTTGTTACGGATTTCGTGCTTTTTTTACTATATATTATGAACATTGCAACAAGAATCAAGCTTGACAATCTTATAAGCAGTACTATAATATACATAACCACCGTATGGATAATCGGCGTGATAAAATCTGCGCTGCGCGGTCTGCGCTATATCATCGCAAAGCTCCCAGTCGTCTGGAAAACGGCGGCGCTGCTCGCTCTGCTTTTCATTGCGGAGTATATTGTAATGAGCTATTCCGGCTTTTTCTCCATTACGCAAATAGCGCTTATATGGCTTATCAAAAAGGTGGTTTTGTTCCTGGTCATAATTTTTATGGCGATATCGCTGTATAACCTGCAAAAAGGGGCTAAATTGATAGCGGAAGGAAATCTTGACTATCATATAAACACAAAACATATGTACGGCGATTTCAGGCGCTTTGCCGAGGATCTTAACAGCATCAACGACGGTATGCAGAAAGCTGTCGATGAAAAGATGAAAAGTGAACGCTTGAAGACCGAACTTATCACGAACGTGTCTCACGATATAAAAACGCCTCTTACGTCAATAATAAATTATGTCGATCTGATAAAGAAGGAACAAATCGAAAATAAAAACGTCTCTGAATATGTCAGCGTGCTGGATAGGCAGTCGACAAGACTCAAGAAACTTATCGAGGATCTGATCGAAGCGTCAAAGGCTTCGACGGGCAATCTCCCGGTAAACTTCGCCCCGTGCGACGTAAGCGTGCTGCTGGATCAGGCCATAGCGGAATATGACGACAAGCTGACTGAGGCAGGACTTGAGCTTGTGATGAATCAGTCTGCCGTTCACGCCGTAATAATGGCTGACGGACGTCATCTGTGGCGTATCTTTGATAACCTTTTAAACAATGTATGCAAATACGCACAGCCTTCCACCCGTGTGTATATTGATGTGCGTGCAGATGAAGGAGACGCTGTCATCACATTCCGAAACATATCTAAATCCCAGCTCAACATCTCCGGGGAAGAGCTTATGGAGCGTTTCGTCCGAGGCGACAGCTCAAGAAATACCGAGGGAAGCGGTCTCGGTTTGTCCATCGCAAAAAGTCTTGTAGAATTACAAAACGGCAGCTTGGAGCTGTCTATTGACGGCGATCTATTTAAGGTATCACTTAATTTTAAAATAATGGAAGGGCGGTAAGTATGGAAATCGTTCAAAATATTAACTTTCTGATTTCTACGATATTCTGCATCTGCTATTCGTATCAATTATTCTATATCATATATATTCTGCTTCATAAGAAGCAGAATAATGAGCCGCGCGAGCCTATGGCGCTGCATAGATATGCCGTGCTGATCTCCGCGAGAAATGAGAGCGCCGTGATCACGCACTTGATCGACAGCATAAAGGCGCAGACATATCCGCAGAAATATATCACGATTTTTGTAGCCGCCGACAACTGTACGGACAACACCGCGCAGCTTGCGCGGGACGCGGGCGCCGTCGTATATGAGCGCTTCAATAAAGTACGGGTCGGCAAGGGCTACGCTCTTGAATACCTGATAGATTGCATAAACCGCGATTACGCCGACGATCCATTTGATGCGTATTTTGTGTTTGACGCGGATAACGTCCTTGACGAGAACTATATTGCGGAGATGAACAAGACATTTTCCGCCGGTCATAAGATCATTACAAGCTACAGAAATTCTAAAAACTACGGCGATAACTGGATATCCGCCGGCTATGCCCTCTGGTTTTTACGCGAGTCGAAATACTTAAACTATCCGCGTACGCTGCTCGGTACGAGCTGCGCCGTATCCGGGACCGGCTTTATGTTTGCGCGGGAGATCATCGAAAAATTCGGCGGCTGGAAATTTTTCCTGCTTACCGAGGATATACAGTTTACGATACATAACGTCATAGACGGAGAAATTATCGCCTACTGTCCCACAGCGGTGCTTTATGACGAGCAGCCGGTCACCTTCAAGCAATCGTGGAATCAACGTCTGCGTTGGGCAAAGGGGTATTTGCAGGTCTTCCGCAATTACGGTTACTCGCTTATAGCAAATATTTTCAAACGCCGCAGCTTTTCCTGCTTTGACATGAGCATGACGATCATGCCCGCAATAATTTTGTCGGCAATAGGGGTTGTAGCCAATATCAGTATGCTGATATTGGCTGTGCTGCAGCAGCACAATGTTCTTGAAGCTTTCCATTCCGTGTTGTTGCTGCTCGCTAACATCTATTTTACAATGTTCTGGGTCGGAGCTGTCACGACTATAACAGAATGGAAAAATATCCTAACCTCCAAGCCTCGTAAAATACTATACATGTTTACCTTCCCGTTTTTCATGATGACATATATCCCGATCTCACTCACGGCAATGTTTAAAAAAGTAGAGTGGACGCCGATAGCCCATACCCGGTCAAAAAATCTCGCCGAGATCCGCGGAGAGATAAACAAAATATAAACGCAATATAAACTGCCGCCCTCAAGCTAAAGCTTGAGGGCGCTTTTGCTGTTGAAAGCTTGTTTGATTTGTGTTATAATTATACTGGTCAATATTTAGAAAGGATTTGATATTGTGTTCTCGCGCATAAAGACCAAAAATTGTCTCATAGCGCTGCTCGGCAGCGCGATTTTAGCGTTTGGGCTGTATAACGTCCACTCGTTTTCCGGTGTTACGGAGGGCGGCGTCCTTGGCTCGACGATTTTGTTGAAGCACTGGTTTAATATCTCTCCCGCTGTTTCAGGGCTGATCCTGAACTTCGCGTGCTACTGTCTTGGGCTTAAGGTCCTTGGCAAAAGCTTCATTGCATATTCGATAGTGGCTGGCGGAGGCTTCTCCGTTTTTTATTATATTTTTGAGCAGTTCGATCCTCTGTGGCCGCAACTTGCGGAAGCTCCTCTCGCCGCGTCTATAATCGGCGCTGCCTTCGTAGGAATCGGCGTCGGTCTCAGTGTGCGCGCCGGCGGCGCTCCCGGAGGGGATGATGCGCTTGCCATGAGTATATCCGCTCTTACAAAAGCGGATATCAGGTGGATATATCTCATTTCGGATATTGCGGTGCTGGCTCTGTCGCTCACCTATATCCCGCCGGTCAAAATCATATATTCGCTGTTCACCGTGGTGCTCTCCGGTCAAATTATCGGGATCATACAAAATTTTAAGCTGCCCGAAAAAAAGCGCGAACGTGAAAAAGCTAAATAACATGTCTTATGCGCTACATACCGGCAGCATTTAGCGAACAACGCGAATGTGAAAAGTCAAACTAAAAAGTAAAACCTGCTGAAATAAATTCAGCAGGTTTTTTCTATATTATCATTGGTATAATGCGCCGTCTTTTCCGGCTTTGCTTCGCGCAAATGTAAACCTTTGCGCAATGAAAAGTATTTTCCGTCCGGCGCATGTCCGTACGAAAAATGGATTATATTTCCGGTTGCCGCTATAGGCAGCGCGGAAAAGGACTTGAATCTCAAGTATAATATCCGTCTAGCGGATGATATTATAGCATAACGGCGAAGACGTTATGCTATAATGTGCCATATTTTCCGGTTGCCCCATAAGGGGCGAGGAAAAGGGCTTAAATCACAAGTATAATATCCGCAAAGCGGATATTATATCACATCTCTCTCGCCGCGAGATCGTCAATAGTTTCGCGCCTTACAGCTATGTAGTCGTTTTCGCCGTCTACCATGACGATCGGAGGACGCGGGACAGCGTTGTAATTTGAAGACATCGAGTAGTTATACGCGCCCGTTGTAAACACGGCGAGCGTATCGCCCCTCTCCGGTGCGGGAAGCTTTACGTTTTCCTGTACCATATCGCCGCTTTCACAGCACCTTCCGCCTATCGTATACTCAAGCTCCGGCTCTTTATCCGCCTTGCTTGCAAGCATTATCGTATATTTTGACTTATACAGCGCATACCGCGGATTATCGGTCATACCGCCGTCGATAAGAACATAATTTTTATATTCGGGGATATTTTTTACAGCCTCGACGGTGTACAGCGTCATACCGGCATCAGCAACGATGCTCCTCCCCGGCTCGACGATCACACACGGAGCCGGAATGCCGAGCTTCGAGCAAACGCCGTTTATATGCTCCGCGACCTTCCTCAGCTCGTCCGCTATATCGACGACCGGGTCGGTCTCAACGTATCTCACGCCGTATCCGCCGCCGAGATTGAGTATCTTCGCGGTATATCCAAGCTTATCGCGCATATCAGAGAGGAATCTAAGCATAATGTCAGCCGCGTCATAAAAAACGCTGCTTTCAAAAACCTGTGAGCCGACGTGCGTATGGTATCCGCACACTTCTATATTCTCTTTTGAAAGCGCGGCTTTCAGAAATTCCTCAGCCTGTCCCGTCTCTATCGCGACACCGAATTTTGAATCGACCTTGCCTGTAGAGACCGCCTCAAACGTATGCGGATCTATTCCGGGGGTGAGCCTTAAAATTGCTTTCTGCTTTATCCCGTGCCTGCCCGCTACCTCGTTTACAGCTTCAAGTTCCTCATGATTGTCTATCACAAAATATCCTATGCCGCTGTCGATCGCGTATTCGATCTCATAATCTGACTTGCTGTTCCCGTGAAAGAAGATTTTTTCCATAGGGAAGCATGCCTTTTTTGCAATATGCAGCTCGCCTATTGAAACGACGTCCGCGCCCATCCCCTCTTCTGCGATTATCTCATAAATACGCTTACAGGACAGAGCTTTGCTGGCATAGAGCGGAAGCGCCTTGTCAAAATATTTAGACATAGCGCCGACATATGTCCTGCAATTAGCGCGCAGCTTCGCCTCATCCATCAAATAAAGCGGAGTGCCGTATTTTTTTGCAAGCTCGACCGTGTCGCGTCCGGCAAAATACAGGTGTCCGTTTTTTACTGTGGTATTTTCATAAAGCATAGCTCTTCCCTTCCCCCTTATATGTTATATTGATAACTTTAATATTATCATTTTTACGCACAAAAGCACAACATAAATTTGTAATTTTCAATAATTTCAGCACAACGCATAACTTTTTGTTCTTTTAAAGTGAGGAAAATGCACAGTTTTTATAACTCTCTGCCGTTTATTTGAACAGGGTCAAATAATTCTCCATATTTGCCTATAGTATTGACAACGCGCTTAATGTGGCGGATAATAAAGAGGTTGACTTTAAAACTTTACTGAAACGGAGTGCTTTCATTGAATCCGATCATTTGGATAATCATCATCACATTTATTGCCGGCGTCGTCGGCACGGGATTCGGCGGTCTCATCGCCGCTGTGATCCGCAGGGATTCAAGCAAAATCGTAAGCCTGCTTTTAAGCTTTGCCGGCGGCGTCATGATAAGCATAGTTTGCTTTGATCTTGTGCCTGAGGCAATCGCCTCCGTGGGTGAGGGGCTCTTCGGACTGTTTACTGTAATTGGCGGCACGCTTTTCGGATATATCGTAATCTATTTTTTGAACTACATAATTGATAAGCATACAAATCCCGAGGTTGAGCATATTGATGAGGAGCATCCGGCAACGGCGGATGGACTTGACGAGCTTATACACAGCGACCATTATCAATACCATAAGACTACTGAATCTGCGTATCAGCTTTTTATTGCCGGTCTTGTAATGGCGTTTGCGATCGCGCTGCACAATCTCCCTGAGGGGATGGTCATCGGCGCATCGTACGCAGCCGGGCAGGGAGGGGCAAACGCGAGTAGCTATATAGCGCTTGCCATAGTAATAGGTCTCCACAACATTCCAGAGGGCATGGCGGTATCGGTGCCGCTAATAGCCGGCGGGATGAAAAAATTAAGAGCCGTATCCGTTACCGCACTTAGCGGAGCGCCAACCATACTCGGCGCGCTTTTGGGATATTATCTCGGAACGCTAAATCCTGTGGCGCTTGCGCTCGCTCTCAGCTTTGCAAGCGGCGCGATGCTGTACGTCGTGCTGGGCGAGCTGTTTCCTGAGGCAATACTTATGTGGCGCTCTAAAATGCCGGCGTTCGCCGCGCTTATCGGAATCATCGTCGGAATGATAATAATATACGCATAAGCCTTGAAAAGCACTATTTGATCATATCGCTCAAAACCGCACCTCGAAATATCGAGGTGCGGTTTTATTATGAGCAGCGTTTTATCTAGCCGATTTTTTCTATTGTAAAATTGCAGCGGTAGTATTTGCCGGGCATATCGTCGTCATCCATCGAGACGGCGAAGCTTGAAAATGCGTGATATCCGTAATAATCGATATCATATATAAGGCGGAAGCCGCCGGTCTCGAACTCAAAGCTTTGGAACATATTGTACGAATTCAGCCGCCATATCAGTTTCTCAGGTAAAATCAGCGCGTCAATCGCGCCGGTTTCCGACGTGAAAAACGCCTGCGCCGTCATATTTATCAGGTTCATATTCGTCCCTATCCACTGCTCGGTCTCGCCGCACTCCATCGAAAATCCCACGGAAGTCAGCGCGCCGTCTTTCTCCGTACAGTGAAATTCCGGCTGGAGCTCAGGGGGATTAGATATATAATCGTTTCCAAGTCCCCAGCTCCCCGTGAGTAGTACAAACGGGAAATACTGCCCCTCGGTCCACGTTCCGTCGTCTCCGAGCCAGCCGCCGTCTCCCTCATCCAGGTATTTGCTGAAGTTGAATCCTGTGACATAGTTGAAATTTTCGGCGTATTCAGTCACGGTAATATTCCCGCGATTAGGCGGCAAACGCGATTCCGTATAGCTCACCACAAACGCGAGCAGAAGCAGGCACCATGCGCCGGCGTACGCTGCTTTTCTCAGTTTTCCTATCCGGTCGTACATCATCACGGGGTAATCCGCGCCTTCCCAGGCGAGCTTTTCTCCCCTTTTGTTTTTCCTGAAGCTTTTCCACATGCAATAAAGGCTTACTATCGGAATGAAAAGCCCATACCCGTGGTATAAAAGGCTGAACGTACGGCAAAGCGATTCGACATAATGCGGCTTACCGCCGTACACGTTCTCAAGCCGTATTCCCAAAAGCTTTTTGCCCGGCGTTGTCCCCCACAGGCACAAAAGCAGCGGCTCGACCGCAAGTATCACGATAACATCGAGAAATACGGTCACGAAAGAAAACAGCGCAGCAGTGTTTATGCCGAGCAGCCCAAGCGGTATCTGCCAAATAAGACCATACAATCCAAAATCGAGTATGCGCGCAAAATACCGCCTTACCGGATATGCCGGCATCACATCCTTTTGCGCTGCCTTAGCGCTCGCCTGTCGGCTCTCATCCTGCGGAACATATTTAAGATATTTTTCGCCGTCGAGCGTTTCGTACGACGTCACCTGGTCATATATATCGCTTCCGAGCCGCTCCGCATAGTCGAGCTTTTCGAGCGTCTGCCGCATTTCCCACGTCCTGTTTTGCAGCGCGCTGTCAAGCGTTATATCTCCCGATTGCAGCTTTTTTATTTCCTCCACCGGTATATCAAGGCTGCGCAGCAGCTTTATCCGCATCAGCTCCTCAAGATCGCTATCCGAATAATCGCGGTATCCGTTTTCCAGCCGCTTCGGGCTTACGAGCCCTACCTCCTCGTAATACCTTAGATTCGCGCGCGGAATGCCTGAGCGCTCCTCTATCTCCTTTATCGTCATAAGATCTCCTCGCTTTCAAGCCAGATTTGAAAAGACGCGCGTCCATGCGCCGGAGATATCTTTCCTGACATTATGATAAGCTATCAAGTAGCTTTACAGTCAAGAGTTTTTTAAATTTTTGCATCAAAGACCATTTAGCGCTTTTAAAAATATTGCGGATTTTGAACGGTCCATTTGTTGTTTTGTGTGACATACGCCTCATCTCACGCTTTCGCACAATGCGGCAAAATCAGCCGTCCTGCTGTTAGTAACTTTTCTGTATCGTCAGGCGGCAGGCAAAATATGCGTTTTCCTCATCGCCCGAAAGGCGCAAAACCTCATTTTCTTTGTCGAGCTCGTACCCTGAATATTGTACATCGTACGTTACATGCATCCCGTCAAGCGCAAAGGAAAAACCGTCAAACGTATTAACTGCCGTCACGATAGCTTTTATTTCTCTCGTATAGCTTGAAAACGCGCTTGCGTTTATATCTCCGTCCGCGTACGACAGGGCTGCCATCAAAATGATCCGGTTTATCCCCAATATCACGTTGGGCGTCTCTTCTCCGTCGTGGCTTAAAAGCTCTACCTCTATCTTTTCCACAACTCCGCCGTCAGAGACCGTATATCCGAACGAAGGGCACAGACCGCCGGGAAGCATATAGTAGACGTTTCCAATGCTCGCATACACGCTATAAAAGCCGTCAAGCGGCAAATCGCCGTCTCCCGTCCATTCGCCTTCGTGGTTGAGCAGCTCGACCCGCCGACCGTTAAAATACTCCTCATTATATTTGCTTGACAGGTAATTGAAATTCTCCGCATACTCGCTGACGGTGAGATCTCCCGTATTAGGCGGGGTGCGGTCAGCCGTGTCGGCGATATACGGCAGGCACAATATGGCAGCAAGCGCCGCGGTCAAAGCGATGCCGTTGTAAATACTCGTTTTCTCCGTCGTCACATCAAGCCAATGGTTTATGTCCCACTGCGTATCGTCGCCGCGCCACATACGCCGAAAAGATACTATCCACAATATTAATGTAACAAGTCCGTTTATGCCGAGACCGAATCCGTACCAGAACATATTGAGGCATCTAAACACGCTCTCTTTATAATTTGGCTTCCTTCCCCCTACTCGGAACACACGAAGACCGAATATCCATTTGCCCGCCGTCGTCCCCCAAAGGTTGAGCAGCACGGGCTCTATGATGAGCATCGTAAAAAACGTCATAAGCATATCGGGCAGCTCCGGCGATATGAGCGTCGTCCGGAACGCGACAGTCGGCAGAAGCCTTATCATCTGCATATCGGGCAAAATATACTCGCTCGCCCCAAACGCCAGCCTGAGGATGAGAAGCCATACCGTCGTGTATATATTCATATCCACGATCCTCGCGAGCACGCGCCTTATAGCGAGCGTTTTTAAATTTCCGTTCTCCTCCTCAGCCGGAAGCTCCTCTCTGATTTTTTTCTCAGTCACATCGCAGGAGAGATATTTTTCGCCATCTAAGCCGCTGTATTCTACCTTGTCATCACATATCATGGCGCACAGCTTTTCCGTGCGCCCGGCGTCTTCCATTGTGCCGCGTATACCGGCTATACGTCTTTGCAGTGCATCGGCGAGGCTATCCGCGCCCGCCTGAAGGCTTTTTATCTCCTCGATCGTTATGCCAAGACCGCGCAGAAGCTTTATCCGCATAAGCTCCTCAAAGTCGCTCTCCGAATAATCGCGGTATTTATTCGACTGCCGCGACGGGCATATCAGACCGTTCCTTTCATAAAACCTGATATTTGAACGAAGCATACCTGAACGCTCTTCGATTTCCTTAATGGTCATTTGCGCCGCTCCTCTCGATGATTATATTATCAGGATAAAGTATGCACCATGTTTATAGTCAAGGCTTTTTGCGAAAAATTTTAAGTCTACAGCAAAATATTTCACGGTGCGCCCCGGTCTACGGCGGAGCACTGTAAAAAGCGCCGGTCTGTGCGCGCGTACCGGCGCTTTCCGTTTTACATTTTGGCGGCACTGACGCTCGCCGCACCGATATCACTCGCCTGCCACGCTCACCGTAAATTCGGCGGCAAACGAGCACGGCTCATCGCCCACCTCATATGTCAGGATTTGCTCGTTATCCTCGGATATCTGCATCCCGCTGTATTCGACATTGACCGTCACGGTGATATTCCCCTGCGTTATCGTATAGCTATCAAATGGAGCTTTTCTCTCCATTTTAAATCTCAGCGCCCAGTAGTCCAGCGGCGATATCCCGTTTGTCTGCGACAGTGCAAGCGCCGCCACCCTGTATATATTATCGTACGACGCAAGCGCGATCCTTGTGCTCTCGGCACTGGCGCTTACCGTCACCGATTTTACCGTATCTCCGTCAAGCTCGTATGAAAAAACGGGACACAGCTTGCTGTCGTCAAACAACGGATTTGTCTGTGAGAGATCCGTGATTGACGCGAAACGTACATTATCCATATAGCCTTCCCATATCAGCGGATATTCCCGTTTCGCGTTCCAGCTCCCGTCAGCTCCGACCGGCTCCGGTCTTACAGGCTCGTCGTTCCACATTTCCTTCCACCATGAATACACCGACGTGTTAAACAGTCTGCTGTAATACGGATAGTAGTAATACTCGCTGAGATAATTGAAGTTTTCAGCGAACTGCGAGACGGTCAAATCTCCTGTATTCGGCGGGAGCGCTCCGAATACCGCTCCTGCAAATATCAATACCACGCACACTGCGGCTGTCAGCGCATACGCCGCCGCCTTCGGATGGAAGTTTACTTTATACTCGTTGTGCGCCCAGATGTTATCCTCCCATGCGACCGTGCCGCGCTTGCGGTACCAGAAAAACCAGAATATCATCAATATGACGCTCAATACCGGAATATATAAGCCTAGCCCTAAAAGCGTCACGCCGAGCGTGCGGAGAAGCGCGCGCTTATACGTAGGCTTTCCGCCGCGATCCACGACTTTTATCCCCATGCACCATTTACCGAGCGTAGTGCCCCAGATACGCAGGCACAGCGGCTCTATCAGCAGGTTTAAAAACAGCATGGAAAACGATATGACGCTGGAATACGTTGAAAACATCCCATGGCGCATAACGAGCGTCGTGAACAGAACATAGATCGAAAAATATATCAGCATATCTATCGCTCTTGCAAAAAACCTGCGCCATGGGTGACGCGTGCTTTCTATAACATACACATCGTCCTGCCTCCCGCGCGGGGAATTTTTCGTCTTTACCTCCTCCGGCAGCTTTTTGCCCTGTTTTCGCGCCTCCCTCTTCATTTCTTCCATTACAAAGCTGTCTTTCTTCTTCATATCGCACCTCACATTTCCCGATATTTCATATCGACATTCTGCGCCTTGCAGGATTTTTTCAAAACGCGCCCCAAAAGCACAACTTCCGGCATCTATACAAGCTCATCGCGCCAAGCGCAATATCATAAGCCTTTAATATCATGCGTCTTCTCAGCCGTCATTGATGCTGACGGTAAATTCCGTGCTGAACGAGCAATCCTCGTCGCCGACCGTGCTCAAAAGTATATTGCCGTCATCGGGCGTCGGCGCAAGATAGCTGTATTCGACGGATACCGTTACAGTAATGTTCCCGCGCGTTATTGTATAACTTTCAAACGGCGCCCGCTTCCACATCTCGTAACGCAAAACGGAATAATCGACGACCGACATCCCGTCCGCCTTTGCCAGCGCAAGGGTCGCCGCCTTATACAGATTCCCGTAACCGGCGACGCTGAACGGACGTCCTTCGGCGCTCGCCGTTATCCGGACCGATTTCACTTTTCCGTCATCAAACTCATACGAAAATACAGGCGTCAGCGTCTCGTCCACATTTTGCGGCGAACGGCGCATACAGTCGCCCAATCCGTAACACGCGGCGGAAAAGTTACTGTAAATTATCCTTGACGGATAGCCCACGCCGGCGACCCATTCCCCGTTTTCATTGATTGCCGCAATTTTGTATTCCTCCGAATCGCCTCTGTAATACGGGTTTTCAAAGCGGAGCGATTCGTAATACAGCCCGTAATAATATCGTGAGATGTAGTCGAAATTTTCGGCGTATTGCGAGACTGTTATATCTCCGCTGTGCGGCGGAAGCGACGTATACATCGTGCTGCCGATAAACACCGCGGCGCAGCCGGCGATCGCAAGCGCATATTCGACTACTTTGGGGCGGAAATCCACCTTATACTCATTGTGCGGCAGTATATTTTCCTCCCATGGTACCCTGCCTACCTTATGGTATCGCCATAACCATATAAGCGGCAAAACTATACATGCCCACGGCAGATATGCGCCAAGCCCTATCCCCGCCATAACGAGCGAACGGAGCAGCGCCCGGAAATACGTCGGCTTCCCTCCGCGGTCCACGATTTTCATGCCCATGCACCATTTCCCTATCGTGGTGCCGAAAATGCGCAGGAAAAGCGGCTCGACTATCGTCGTTACGAGCAGCATACGGAATGAAAGCTGCATCGGAACTATACCGGCTATATGGTATCTGCCGACAAATCCCGCATATAAGGCGCAGATCAGAAAATATATCAGCGTATCGAGCGCTCTTGCAAAAAAGCGTCGCCATGGATGGATTTTGCTGTCTATGATATAGCCGTCTTTCCTGTCTATGCTCTCCGGGTCAGGTCTTCTCAACGCCTCCGGAAGTTTTGTTCCGCCGCTTTGTGAATCTTTCCTGATTTCGTTCGTTGCAGGATTATCGTTTTTCATATCGCACCTCACATTCCCATTTGACGGCGACGCCGTCCGTCTGACTGCCTTATCTCCCATACCCGCGGCGGCGCGCTTTTAAAAGCATGCCGTTTTTGGTTTATGTATGAAAAAAAGCGCAAAGATACCCTTGCGCTTTTTCCGTATCTTATCGCGATACCGGTTTATGGAGCAGATTATTGTATTTTGATTATATAATCGCTTTTCCTCGGCTTCGCCGCCGGGGTCTCGCCGTCCTGATAGCCGAGTATGCAGCAGCCGACGCCGACATACTTATCCTCAAGTCCCCACTCTTTCTTTAACGCTTTGCCCTCTTCGGTGTCGAACATCTCCCTCGCTCTGTTTATCCAGCATGATCCCAGATCGGCGGCATATGCGGCGAGCATGAGATTCCCGAGCACGAGGCTGGCATCCTGGATGTAATTTGGACGCTCCGAATCGCCGAATACGATGACGACGGTCGGCGCCCCATAAAACGGGTCCCCGTCAGAGCCCATGACGGCGGCGTTCATCGCGGACAGCTTTTTAACGAGCTCTCTATCCTGAACGGCTACCATTTTGGGCGACTGCGTACCTTTTGCCGTGGCGGCGTACGTCCCCGCCTCAAGGACGATGTCGAGCTCCGCCTCAGTTATCTGCCGGTCTTTGTATTTTCTTATTGATCTTCTGTCTTTAATGCTTTGTAAAGTCTCGTTTTTCATTATTTTTCCTCCTTAGAACAATCTGTTTTTTCGTCTATTATATGGACATTGAGGTGGTTATACGTTATATCCACCCCCGCATTGTTAAGCGCCGGCTTCAAGCTTTCGAGAAGGTTAAAATATACATCCCAGTAGTCTGCGTTTCGGCACCATACACGGATAGTATATTCGACGGAGCTGTCTTTATAGTCGCTGAGTCTTACAAACGGCTCCGGCTTTTCAAAAATTCCCTCCGTTGCGCGCACCGTATCGAGCAGCACCTTTTTTACCTTTCCTGCATCAGAGTTGTAGTCGACGTTTATCTTGATATCGACGCGGCGATTTTCCTCTTCGGAATAATTTATTATATCCTCGGACGAAACATCCTTATTAGGTATATAGATATGTTTATTGTCAATAGTCAAAAGCTCTGTATAAATAAGACCGAGATCCACCACCGTACCGGAATTTCCAGAAGCCTCGATAAAATCGCCCACCTTGAACGGCTTTAAAACAAGGAGCAGTACTCCGCCGGCCAGATTCGAAAGAGAATTTTCCGCAGCGAGAGAAACGGCAAGCCCGGCAACGCTGAATACGGCGACCATTGACACGATGGAGATATTAAGGCAGTCAGCCACAATAACGACGAGAACGAAATACAGCAGTATCCGCGCCGCGTGGTTTATAAACCGCATAAGCGTCGTATCAACATGCGATCTCTCCAGCGCGCGCTCAAACATACGCATAACATATTTCACTACGATGCGCCCTATGGCGAACGCAATCACCGCAGCGAGGATGTTACCTACTGTAAATGAGCCTATTGCAAAATTTAATATCCTGTTTATCACAGCCTATTCCTCCTGACGGTGTTTATATTACCATTTTATCATATCTCTCGTATTTTTTCTACTATTTAAATTAAATTTTAACATATATATTCAATTTGCCGGTTTATACGGCGTCTTATCGCGCTGAAAATACTTATCAAGCGCCTCTTTCATATCGTCCGGCATACCTTTAGGTATGGGTATAACGGCAGAATTTGCGACGCGGTTTATAAATTTTATCGCGAACTCGCCCGTATTATAAAGCTGCTTCGGGCACAGCGGGAACATGATGTCGTTTCTTGTATGTATCTCGGCAGTTTTCGTTCCGCGCGATATGCCGACGGCAGGAATGCCGCGATCGGCAAACGGAGCCGAATCGCTTGAATGGACACACGTTTTTATATCGGCGGAAAAACCGGTCTCCCGGCAGAACTGTTCCGTCATATGCTTCAAGTCGTCCCCGCCGGTGACTCTTATTTCGTTTGGACCTAAAACGGTGCCGCACATATCGAAGTTAAAGCAGAACTTTATCTCATCGAGCAGATCCTCGTGCTGTTCCACATATGCTTTGCTGCCGTAAAGCCCCTGCTCCTCGGAGCCGCACCATATAAAATGCATCGTGCGTTTCGGCGGATTTTTGAGGAAGTGCTGGTATATGTACATAAGCGTGGCAGCGCCTGTCGCATTGTCCCATGAGCCGGTGCCGACAAGCACGCTGTCATAATGCGCCGTCAGAACAATAGACTCGTTCGGATACTGCGTGCCCGGTATGACTGCGAGTATATCGCGCGATGTGCGCTCCGTCTCCGTCTCTTTGAGCTCAAGATGTATCGTCTCTGCTCCACCGCGCACTATATCGGTAGCGTCTTTTGCCCAGATGACAAAGCCGGGTATTTTGCCGTTTTCAAGGAATTTCGGGCGCATGGGGCGCGGCATAAGATCGGAATTTTCAGCCGAATCGTAGTATTTGCCCGAGATCGTTATAAATGCGGCTGCGTGCTTTTCACAGAGAAGCTTATACGCGTCAAAATTGAGCTCGTTTATGAGCACGGCGGTGTCGGAGAGGTCGTCTATCCCGATATAGTCCTCCTCAACGCCGCGCTCGGCATACATAAACTTCAGGTCGATGCCGCCGTCAGGCAGTGAGCCCGTCATGCCGTGCGGGACGCACTCAAGCTCCTTTTTAAATGGCGCGACGACGGAAACACTGCATTTTTGCAGCTCGTACGCCGGTATTTTAAACTCCATATACTCCGCGTTTCCGCCCGCTTTTTTGATCTCATCCATAAGAATGCCGGCGGCGCAAAGCTCCTCATCCGTGCCTCCCCATCTGACAAAGCTCAGTTTTTTTACAAGATCGTATTGATATCTGCCGTTTGTCTCCATCGAGATGCCTCCTGTTAAAATAATTTTATTTCCCATATGATAGCATATTTTTCCTCAAAATAAAAGAGCG
>CALWWO010000084.1 GCA_944385265.1 uncultured Oscillospiraceae bacterium | reverse complement strand
CGCCGTATATGTGATTTTATCTGTTCCCGCTATACGGCTGTCAAACCCTGCATCGTTTACCGTAAACATTGGATTTTTATCTCTATCAGCCTTTACGGAGACCCCTGCCATGATATCGAACGAATCGCCGACGTTTATCGATGTATCGCTTATTCCGCTTATAACAGGCGCTGCTTTGTCATTTGGATCGGGTATTATTGTAATAACGCGCGACACCGTGCTTTCATTTCCGGACATATCCGACGCCTTATATGTCACGGTGACGCTGCCAAGCGCCTTCGTATCTACGCTCTCTTTATCCGCCTCGAGCTTTGGCTGAGGGTCCGTATCATCTATCGCGCTTACTCCGTCCATAACGTCAAACGACGTCCCTACGACAACAGAAACATCATCCGCTCCCATTATCTGCGGCGGCGTTTCGTCATTTTCTGTTACAGTAACAATTGCTTTACGTATCGTTTCATTCCCCGCAGCATCAACGGCTCTTACTTCCATGGTATATTCGCCCGGCGTGTCCCAATCGACGCTTTCAGAGACGATACTGCAGTCAGCTCCGGTGACGTCTGACGCCGATTCCACTATCTGCTCTATCTCAAGAGGGTGACCGGCAAGCACGTTAAAATATTCTTTTTTAAGTGTCAGCTCCGGCGGTACGGTATCTATGACGGTTACCATGGCGACAACATCTTTATTGCCAAATGAATAGACTATCTGATAGCTTCCGGGTTTTAACGTATCCACTGTGCCCGCGACCTCTATATCCTCCCATTCTACATTCCTGAGACGGACGATACTTCTCGCGTCAAATTCCTCTCCCGCTTCTATTTCGGGAGCATCCGCTGTCAGCGTGACTCGCGGAAGCAGAGCTGAAACGGCAAAAACCGCGGCTGCCGTCAAAGCCACCGCGACGGAGGCGCATATTATTACAGTCTTTTTCTTTTTAGCAAAGAAATCCGCTATTCGTGTTCGCATTTTCATATTCGCACCGCCTTATATCTCCTGTCGCTTTTATTATATCTCACTCAGCGCCGCTTAACAACAACATATTTGCAAATTAAAAAGCGCCCTTTTTTCGAGCGGAAAGAAAGGCGCTTTTAGTGCGATTATGGTTCTGCAATCAGTCTTCCATATTGTGCCAGATATTCTGAATATCCTCGTTATCCTCCATGAGGTCTATCATCTTTTCAAATTTTTTGATATCGTCCTCGTCTGTAAGGGTGACATAATTCTGCGGCACCATCTCCACCTGAGCTGACAGGAACTTATATTTCCCTTCCAGTGCAGCGGCGACATCGTTAAAGCTTTCAGGGGACGTATATATTTCAAAGACTTGTCCGTCCGCCACGAAATCATCCGCGCCGGCTTCAAGGGCGGCTTCCATAACGTCGTCCTCATTATAATCGCCGTCTTCATTATCTATGACTATGACGCCCTTTTTGTCGAAAGACCACGACACGCAGCCTGTAGCCCCAAGATTTCCGCCGTATTTATCGAACAGGTGGCGCACCTCAGACGCAGTCCTGTTCCTATTATCGGTCATTGCCTCGACTATAACAGCTACGCCGTTCGGACCGTATCCTTCGTAAGTAACGCTTTCGTAATTATCGGTATTCCCGCTGCCGAGCGCCTTTTCTATCGTCCTTTTGATATTATCGTTCGGCATATTGGCAGCTTTCGCCTTTGCGATTACCGTTGCAAGGCGGGAGTTATTTGCAGGATCGCCGCTGCCGCCCTCTTTCACCGCAACGATCATCTCTCTCGCTATTTTGGTGAAAAGCTGCGCTCTTTTGGCATCGGCTGCGCCCTTTGTCTTTTGTATATTATGCCATTTGGAATGTCCTGACATTATAAATCGCTCCTTTTGATCATCTTTAAATATATGAACCTTTTTAATTTTATCATATAATTTTTCTTATGACAAGTAGGTTTAAATTCCTAAATATGCGTAAATAATATAATTGTTTCCAGCCCATTTTATTTTTAGGAGGATTTACACATGGCACTCAACAAGAAACAAAACAACCCGAAAAATAACAACAATGGCGGAGCGGCAGCCGAAAATCGGCAGCAGGAAGCGCAGGGTCAGAACAAGCAGAAGGCTAATCAGGCTAAGTAAGCGCTATCTAATAAAGGCGGGGGTACAGGATAGATTCTGTACCCCCGTCCTTTATTCAGCGTTTTTTAGGTATAAGCAGCAGTCTGCCTATTTCCAAATTATAGTCGTCCTCAATGCCGTTTGCCTCTCTTATCAGCTCTGGTTTAGAGTGATACTGCTTTGCAAGCTTCCACAGCGTATCGCCGCTCTCCACCCTTTTCATTACCACGGATGGTTTCCCGCTCAAGTCGAGAGGATTTTCCTCATCGCACGATATGAGCGAAATTATAGGAAGTTTTTGCAGCGTATATTCGTTCACCTTGAATATCACCGGCAGCCTTACGTCTATCCCCTCGCTGGAAAGCGAAGTATATACCTCGCTTCCGGATGAAGCCTCGGCATACAATACGCCGTTTTCCTCTCTCGGCACCGTCGTTTCAGCTAAAAGCTTTTTAGAGCACGTCAAAATCCGTCCGTCGTCAGCCGAAAAGATAACGCTGACGAAAACATCGCAGCTAAGCTTCGTTTCATTTTCGCCGCTCTCCATATTTACTGTGCCCGTATGTATGTCGGCGCCTATAATATTTCTTACGACAGCAGGCGTTTCCACGCTGCCTTTGATTAGTTCGGTTATATTTTCAGTGCCGCAAAAGCTGAGCACCTCTTTTTCCGTTATCTCGGTATCAATCGCGTATTGCGTGCTGTATGTGTCATACATATACTCCACCGTCTGCGTGCGGTAAGCTGTGCACTGGGCTACTGCATGAAACTCTATTAGCACGTTTTTCTCTTCATCAGCAAAATTTACGTCTGTGTTTACATACACGCCGGTCAGCATTATATTTATATCGTATGTATCGTTTTCATCCGTTTCGCTTTCAATGATCTGCGAAAAAGTAGTTGAAAATTCCACCCTTTCGAGCTCATTGTTTTCCGCTCTGTAATCCATGGTGATATCGGCATTTCCCTTAAAAACGATTTTGTTGCCGACGTTTTTTATATCCTCGGCTCTCAGCTTCACCGCCGTCTTCAACACCTCGGAAATCGCCGGTTTTGAGCTGGGTAATTTATATTCGTCCGATAATATAAAGGTTTTTTCCGTAACGTCTGAGACGAGGCGCATTTCAAAGCTTTTTTTCTGTATTTCTAACCCGTATTTTTCCTCATCGTCTACCGCGGTGCTGAAGCTAAGCATATCTGTATTATAGCAGGCTATAGTAACGGCAAGATTTACCCGTGCCATTACTTTTCTCGGATTTATCGCCTTTGAGTCGGCTGATATAAGCTTTATTTGGGCAACTATCCGGCTGTCCTGTGTTATATCCTTATCTTCAGCGCCAGCTGAAAACGGAATGTTCACCTCCATTTTCCTCACGCCCGACACTCCGTCAGGTATATACATGATCGAAACATTCGCTGTTCCGGTTACAGACGCGCGCCCGTTATCCGCCTCTTTGCTCCGCAAAAGCACTGATGCATCTGTATCCAGTATACGCATAATATCAGGCAGGGCATCGGGCACTATCGCCTCCGTCGTTTCCTCTTTTGTTAAGCTGCTTTGGCAGATTTGTCTTATATATTTTATTTCTTCTTGTCTGAGATTCAGATCCATAGCAGTCCTCTCCTTATCGTTGATGGTACATACTATGTGGCGGGCTGCCGGTTTATGACCAAAAAGAAACGCCGGGCAGAGGGCGACGGCGCAAATGCGCTAAAGTCGCGCGCTATGCGCGCGGCGCCGTCGCCCGTCACTCCGCCGGGACAGCGCGCCCAAAAGCGGCGAGGGCGCCACAGGCGCACGAGAGAAGCGAAACGGGCGCGCCACACGGCGGAGTGCCCCCCCGGCGGGAGGAGCGAGGGAAAAAGCGCACGGCGGGGGGAGCCGGCGAGCGGCGGAACGGGACGGCGCGCCAAAAGCGGCGAGGGCGCCACAGGCGCACGAGAGAAGCGAAACGGCGCGCCACACACGAAACGCCGCACCCCGCGAAGCGGACGGCGCCGCAGCGCCGGGGGAGCCGGGGGGCGCCGGGCGCCCTGAGCGACGGGCGGCGCGGCGGAGGGCACGCGCCGCAGCGCGGGACCGAAGCGTTAAATGCACGCCGACCCGGACGGGGAGGCGGACGCGACGCATACTTTTTAATGTTTTCGCCGCCGTGCGAAAACGCCGCACCCAGCGAGACGCGGCGCCAGCGGCGGAATACGCCGGGGCGGCGCGTGTAGCAGGGGGGCAAGACACCGGCGGCGCGGTGCAAGTGCGCCGGCGTGTGCTTTGCCCCCTTGCCGAGCGGTGCGGCAATTCCCAGCCATCAATATAAGCACCCTCTTTATTCAAGAGGGTGCATGTTTTTTCTGTACGGATTCCATTCCGGCGCGTACATGTCGGCGAGATATTCGACTATCGCTTGATTTATCGTCTCTTTCGTCACGTCTTGCCAATCTCGCAGGTTTGTTCCATGCGCTAACGCGTGGCAGTCCGAGCATAGCGTTATGAGGTTATGCGGACTGTTTGAGCCGCCTTTCGAGCGGTGTACGTAGTGATGGATTTGCAGGTACTTCGTGCTGTCGCACAGTGCGCACCGGTACCCGTCGCGGCGATATATCGCCTTTCTTTCTTCGTTCGTGAGTTTTGCCGATATCATTGTATCGTCTCCTTTCGTGATGGCTTGCCATCGCGCACGCCAAGTCAAGGGCGCGTAGCGTTCATTTACCCTTGACGGCGTGATACAATGGAAAGACGCGAAAGGAGACGCGGTTTTCCACTCGTTTTCCACAGGATTTTCCACATACTACGACTACTACTACGAAATATATATGGTATGTATGATATATATGCACCACAATATTTTGTATCTATCGTCATATGCAGCGCGTTAATTCGTTTTCCGTTGACTTTCGATATTCGGCTTTCAATGCGTCGCATACGAATTCGTATAACGAGCGATGAGTCTTCTTCGCTGTTTCTCTGTATCGCTCCGCTAAGTATCGCGGTATCCTTGCACCTACCAGCAGTCTTTTCCGGTCTGCCGCTTTATTCGTCAGCCGCTCTTTTCCCGCTCCTGCACTTGCCTTGGCAATCGCTTCGATATGCTTCATCATCAGATGATACGTCGCAGTATCTTCTATGCTTTCGCAAGCTCTCATTGCCTGTAGTATCTTTATGAGCTCTGTTTTCGGTATCAATTCGTATCCGCCTGTATTGTACTGCATGTCTTTACCCCCGATTCTAGTATTTAGACGTATTTTTACTGTACGTCATTAACCATTCTACTATACATCGTAGGGATTTTCAATGAAATCTACGCTTTAGCGTATACAAAAGGTGTCTTATCGTTGATGGTACATACTATGCGGCGGGCTGCCGGTTTATGACCAGGACGACTGCTTGTTTATTTCTTCTTAAAGAATATTTTGAAAATACCTGCCAATATTTTAGGCGGCTTAAACACTACGATACGCATTTTATTACCTCCATTTATATGATATTTATATCCCGCTTTTCAGCAATTTTAGCCCTGTCGCTATCAGCACTACCCCCAAAACAAGCCACCATGCTGCTGTCGGTAACACTATCGCCAGGATTATCACGACGCCTGTAAATATTACGATACCACCTAAACTTCTACAGTGGCGCCTCATTTTCCTCCCTCCAAAACATTTTCTCAATATATTATACGCGCCGCTTCTTATTTTTGTTACACCGGAACGCATGTACTTTTCGTGAAATATAAAAAAACGGTCTCTAAAGACCGTTTTTTATACGTTTATTTCATTTCCCATTCTTTTACACTCTTTGCCTGCTCATACAGACGCACATAGCTTTTGTGGCGCATTGGGTCTATCTTTCCGCCGCACACTGCCTCCAATACGGCGCACCCGGGCTCGGCTATATGCGCGCAATCCATAAAGCGGCATTCGCCGGCGTATTTCTCAAACTCCCGAAACCCCTTCTGCACATCCTCCGGACGTATAAATTCCATACGTTCGGTATCAAAAGAAGAAAATCCCGGGGTGTCGGCAACTATCGCGCCGCAGGAGAGTTTAAACAGCTCCACGTGCCTCGTCGTATGTCGCCCTCTGCCCAGGCGGCTGCTGACCTCGCCTACGCGCAGATTAAAGCCGGGCTCAAGCATATTCAATATGCTTGATTTCCCCACGCCTGAATTCCCTGTAAACGCGCACACCTTGCCTGATATGACTTGTTTCAGCTCTTCAACGCCGCGCCCATCAACTGCGCTTGTCCTTATCACCGTTATCCCCGTATTTTTATATATCCTGTACAGATCGTCTCCGGGCTCTAAATCCGTTTTATTTATACAAATCACAGGCTCGCATTTTTTGTTTTCAGCTATTACGATGATCCTGTCTATAAGAAAAGGGTCCGTTGCCGGTATGGCTTCTGAGGCAAATATCACCATTTGCTCTATATTTGCGATTGGAGGACGGATAAATGCGTTTTTCCTCTCCAAAACCGCCTCTATCGTGCCCGTTTCTTCGTCTGTCTTTGTGTACTCCACCTTGTCGCCCACAAGCGGGGTTATACCTTGTTTGCGGAATTTACCTCTCGCCTTACATGTCAAGATCCCGTTTCCCGTTTCCACATAATAAAACCCGCTCAGCGACTTTAATATTCTTCCTTTCCCCATTACTTCACACTATCTGCCAATTTCTACTCGCCTTCCGCTCCGCCTGCCGTTCCATTTGATATATATATCGTCACTCTCGTTCCGACCTCGACTTCCGTACCGCCGTTGATATCCTGCGAGATGACTCTGCCCGCTTCTTCTTCACCGTCAACATACTCCGGAAGATACGTCAAGTTGTTTTGCTCCAGCTCGCTCTTCGCCTGAGCTTCGCTTTTTCCTACCACGTTCGGTACCGTTGTCGTATATCTTTCCGGTCCCACGCTGTATGTGATATATACGTCCATCCCCTCTGTAAGAGTTGTCCCCTCTGCGGGCTGCTGTTCCATCACATACCCGTTTGTGACTGAATCGCTGTACTGATGCTGTAAAATGATATTGAGATTTAGACCATAGCTATCAAGCATCGACTGTGCGTCTCTGTAATCCATATTCATGATATCAGGCATTACAGATCCGTTATCTCCGCGCGATACGGTAAGCTGTACCCGTATACCGCCGCTTGTCCGCACAACCTGCCGGTCTGCCGCAGGCGACTGCATTATTATATAGTTTTCTTCTACCGTTTTACTTGGCTGATATTCAACCTCAAAAGTGAAGATATCCTTATATTCTTCTGAATCGATCACATCATACAAATAATGTCCCTCAAACTCAGGTACATCAATTCGCTCATCCGACGGGTCAAACATATCTTTTAACAGATTGTTCCACAGGAAGATGAAAAGCATCAATATAAACATTATTGAGCAAAAAGCGCCTATCAGGAAGGATGTTCTTTGTGCTCTTCTTCTCTCGCTTCCGTAGTCCTTCTGCTTTGAATGCTTTGTTCCCTTTGAAGACTGCCGTTTTCTTTCCGGATGGCGCTCCTCTTTCGTCTGAGCCGCTATATCCTCGACAGGTATCACGCGCGTCGCCTCCGTATCGGCAAGCTGCTCTCTAGCCGATATGGTGTAGCCGAAAACGATGCTCGGATCCTGCCTGCACGCTTCCATATCTCTGATCATCTCGTCTGCGGAGGCATACCTCTGCTCCACATCTGCTTCCATCGCGTGCATAACGATCTCTTCTATACCTACAGGTATATCGGGATTGATATCTCGCGGCATAAGAGGGATGGAATTTATATGCTGTATTGCGATAGCTACGGCAGAATCCCCCTCAAACGGAAGACGGTTTGTAAGCATTTCATACATAACGACGCCGAGCGAATACAGATCGGTCCTCGCATCCACGTGACCGCCTTTTGCCTGCTCCGGTGAGATATAGTGGACAGAGCCGAGCGCGTTCCGCGTCAGAGTATTTTGACTGCTGAGCAGCCGTGCTATGCCGAAATCGGCGACCTTTATGCTGCCGTCTTTCAAAACCATTATATTGTGCGGCTTTATATCCCTGTGGATTATCCCGCGCGAATGCGCGTGAGAGAGCGCCATTGCGATCTGTATGCTGAAATGGAGCGCTTCTTTCCAGTTAAGCAGTCCCTTTCTGTTTATGTACTGCTTTAACGTTATGCCCTCTATAAGCTCCATAACGATATAATCGATATTATCGCTGTGACTCACGTCGTACACATTGACGATGTTTGTATGCGAAAGCATGGCGACCGCCTGCGACTCCGCGTAGAACCGCTCTTTAAATTCATCGTCCTGCGCGAGCTCCGCCTTGAGTATCTTTATAGCGACAAGCCTGTTTAACCTGTGGCATCTCGCCTTATAAACGACTGCCATCCCGCCTGTGCCTATACGCTCAAGTATCTCATACCGGTCGTCGAGCATTTTGCCTATAAAACTGTCATAATAATCCATAATTATCCTCCCGTGAGTGCGAGCAGACGCTTACCTTATACTCCTGCTCTTTGGCATTACGGTCTCTTTAGTAATTATTTTCCATAGGTTTAAAATATATTCTCTAAACAGCGCGTGTCGCTCTTATTTTTCAAAAAGCACTACCGTCACATTGTCAGGTGCGCCGCGCATCATAGCTATCGACATAAGCTTATTGCAGGTCTTATCAAGCGTTTCATTATTCAAGGTCTCATACATAAGCTCCTGCTCGCTCACGATATTGCTAAGTCCGTCAGAACAGAGCAATATGTATTCGCCCTCTTTTAAATCGACGGAAAACACATCGCCCTCTACATTAAACGACGTACCTATCGCGCGAGTTATGAGATTTTTCTGTGGGTGTCTGCGTGAATCCTCGCGCGACATCTCGCCCCGCTCTATCATATCCTCTACCACTGAGTGATCTCTTGTGATCTGTTTTATTCCCTGTCTTGTTATATGATAAGCGCGGCTGTCCCCGACGTTCACTATCAGGCATATATCGTCCTTTATCAGCGCAGCCACCAGCGTTGTCCCCATGCCCTCATACTCGTAATTCAACATGCTCTGTTCAAAAATCAACCTGTTGGTTTTTAAAACAGCTTCGTTCAGCATTCGCTTTAGCGTCTCTTCAGTATGCGTATCGTCAAAGTTCTTTTTTATCTCCTCAGCGAAGCGCTCCGCCGTCATTTTGCTCGCCACGTTTCCGGCTTTTGCGCCGCCCATACCGTCGCACACAACAAGCAGCGCCGTTCCTTTCTCGCCATCGCAAAATGAGCAGAATGTGTCCTGATTCTGTTTTCTAACTACACCCTTATCGGTCAATGCCCAGGAATTCATTCGTCTCTCCTATTTCCCATTATTTTGCGCCGCAACTGTCCGCACGACGCCTCTATATCTCCGCCAAGCTTCCTTCTCACCGTTACATTTATCGAATTCTTTTCGAGGATATCGATAAATTTTCTCAAATTCTCCTGTGTACTCGGGTGAAACGGTGATTCAGCGACCTCGTTCAGCAATATCAGATTAACGTGGCTACCTGTGCCCTTCAGCTTTTGTGCAAGCTGCCTTGCATGGTACTCCGTATCGTTTACTCCGTCTATCATCGAGTATTCAAACGACACGCGGCGACCGGTCTTTTCAAAATAGCGTTTTGCTGCGGCAAGCAGCCTGTCGACCCCGGCGGCTTTATTCACCGGCATGATCCTGCTTCTCGTCTCGTCGTCCGCCGCATGAAGCGATATCGTTAAAGTCGATTGTATATTATAATCACCTAATTTGTCAACTTTTTCTATAAGTCCGCACGTTGATATCGTTATATGCCGCATCCCGATATTCAGCCCGTCCTTGCTGTTGACAAGCTTCAAAAAACGCATTACGTTATCAAAATTATCAAGAGGCTCGCCTATGCCCATCAAAACTATATTATTTATTTTAAGACCTGAATCCAGTTCTGCAAAAAGCACCTGATCCAGCATCTCCGACGCCTCTAAATCTCTCACGCGCCCGCCGATCGTCGAGGCGCAGAACGCGCACCCCATACGGCATCCGACCTGTGACGATATACATATTGTATTCCCGTATCTGTACCGCATCACGACGCTTTCTACCGAATTGCCGTCGATAAGCTCCCACAGGTATTTTATTGTACCGTCCTGCTTTGACACCTGCTTTTTAAGCACCTTGGGCACGGTTATATAATATCCCTCGTCCAGGCGCGATCTGAGACTTTGCGGCAAATTTGTCATTTCCTCAAACGATTTTGCACCTGAGTGCAGCCATTTAAATATCTGTTTGGCTCGGAATTTCGGCTCTCCCAGCTCAAGAAGCTCCTGCTCTATCTCCTGTTCGAGCATGGATTTTATATTTTTCTTCAAAAGTCTCATGCCTTTCTCATTTTGCAAATAAAAAACCCGTCTGTTCCATGTATATGCGACCACAACGTCAACATACCGCTGTCAGAGGCAATGCCTGAATCGGGCAGAGTGAACGCTTCCGCCGTAAACTGTCCGTTTTCCTCAAGAAATCTTGTAGCTACGTCCTCGTTTTCACGTTTCAAGACCGTACACGTCGAATACAGCAAAACTCCGCCGGGTTTCACGTAGCCTGCAGCATTATTTAATATATTATACTGTATCTCAGGCAGGCGCGCTGTATCGCTATCCGTTTTATAACGTATCTCAGGCTTTTTCCTTATCACGCCGAAGCCTGAGCACGGCACGTCGCATATCACGCAGTCGGCTTTTCCGACCAGTTCCTGATTTTGCTTCGACGCGTCAGCTTCCATAGTCTCGATAATATCTATACCGAGCCGCTCCGCTCCCTGTCTCACAAGCTTGAGCTTTTTTTCATATATGTCGCACGACAATATACGCCCCGCATTTTTCATATCGACCGCCGCCGCAAAAGATTTTCCGCCGGGAGCCGCGCACGTATCTATGACGAAATCTCCGCTTTTTGGAGAAAGCGCGCTTACAGAAAGCCTTGCAGCCGCATCCTGAACATATATCCGGCCGCTGCGGAATATATCAAGCTCGTCGAGCTTGCCTGGCGAAAAAAGCTCAAAACAGTCTTCCGTCATGTCGGCTCGCCTATATTTTAGTCCGGACTTTTCAAGCTCGCGTTCAACGCTTTCGCAGTCTGTTTTCAGCTTATTGACACAAACAGTGACGGGCGCGGGCTCATTATTCTTCTCAAGAAGCGCGCGGCACCCGTTTGTTCCAAGCATATCTGAAAACTCTTTCACAAGCCACACGGGATGACTGTAGCGGATAGAAAGCCGCTCAAGCTCCGAGTCCGCTTCTATCTCCGGCAGTTTTGATGAATTTGCCGCGAGCTTTCGGAGCATGGCGTTTACAAATCCTGCCGCTCTGGCATTTGAATATTTTTTCGTAAGCTCAGCCGCCTCGTTTACGACGGCGTGCGCCGGTATACGGTCCATTCTCAATATCTGATACGCCGATATACGCAGTATATCAAATACCATCGGCTCTATCTTTGACGGTGGGATAGTGGAAAAACGCTTTATATAGTAGTCGCAAAGATATAGGTTTTGCAAAACGCCGTAGCATATTGCCGACGCAAGCGCAGCTTCGCGCCCGTCAAGCTTTTCGCGTTTTATCACGCTGTCGAGCGCCTGCTCCGACCACGCGCCGTTTTTTCTGAACATAGCGATCGCTTTAAGCGCCGCCTCGCGTCCGCCTTTTATCATAGTTTATGCCCTCGCAGATAATCCGCGGCTTTCATTCTTTTTCCTCCCGGCGCCTGAAGCTCTGTTATGAGCACCGCTCCGTCGCCGCAGGCGACCGCTATACCGTTTTTATCGGCAGATATGATCTCTCCCGCCGTTTTATCTCCCGCATAATTTACGGCTTCAGCTTTAAATATCTTGAACACCGTATCGCCCAAGCGCGCCGTTGCGACCGGAGCCGGTATCATACCGCGCACCTTGTTCACTATGCCATCCCCCGCCATAGTCCAGTCTATCGCGCTCATATCCTTTGTAAGGGGCGGAGCGTAAGTCGCCATACTGTCGTCCTGAGGCGTCCTTTGCACAGTTTTATCCGATATTCTGTCCACCGTTTCGCACAGGAGCTCCCCGCCTATCACGGCAAGCCTGTCAAAAAGATCTCCGGCAGTTTCTTCCGGTCCTATCTCCGTTTTCCTGGTC
>CALWWO010000083.1 GCA_944385265.1 uncultured Oscillospiraceae bacterium | reverse complement strand
TGAATGTATCTTGGCGTCTCCCGATACGTTTATGACAGCTCCGCTGTAAGCCTGTACAGCCTGAGATTGAGCCTCTATCGTGCCGCCTGTCATATTGATCTTTATCGCGTCATCATTGTCGCCGCTTATGTACATGGCAAGCCTGTTGCCGGGAACCGCCGAAACCGTACCGCCGTTGATATTTACCAGGGCGTTGGGTTCACCGCGGATACCGAATGTGTTGTCAGCCGCGCCGCTGACGCTGCCGCCGTTCATCTCAACGAGCACGTTCGACACCGATGAGTATATGTCGATAACGGAGCCCTTCGGAGATGTGACAACGCCGCCGTTTAACACAAACTTAGAATTGCTCATGAGCTTGAACGGGTAGCTGCTCGTTATCGTGCCGCCGCCCTTTGAATCGCCTACCGTGAGCGAACCGTTATTGCTGATCGTAAACAGCGCGTTTGAATTTTCGCCCTCGCGCGTGAGCGCAAATCCGTTCAGGTCGATTTCTACTGTTTTTCCTGAAATTGTAAATCTTTGAGTTTCCGTTAAGGTGATGTCGGCAGTAAGCGTTACCGTACCGCCTGCATCGACGGCAGCTATGAAATCTTCTGCCGTGCCCGCTTCGGCAGCAAAAGCCATCGTCGGCAGCAGAGCTGCGACAAGAACGACAGCCATGAGCAAAGACAGCCATTTTTTCTTCGTCATAGAAATATTCCCCCTAAATTAATATTTTCCGCGAGTAGTCTTTCGCGTCCCGCCCGCCGCCCCCAAAAATCGGGGAGGGTGGGGGGTAAACTAATTATACAGATGTATCATACTACATGTCCGCAAAAACGTCAACTACAAGATATGGTTTTTGCAGGCTTGTATAAGCCCAAGCCGAAGCGTATAAGCATACGCAAAACGCGGTCGGGCGGCGCGGTTTTTCATTTGCTATGGCGTCCCTCCCCCCAAAAAAACAAAAAAGTGCGCAGCCGAAGCTGCGCACAGAAAATGCAGAGCCTCGGATGCTGCGACACATCTTTTCATAACCCATACAGGTGCAAAAAGCAGAGGATGCATTTCCTACCGTATAAAATGCACCTGTAACGGTTTAAATATTCAGATGTGTCGCACGATCATTATATCAAATTGTAAACTTTTGTCAAATATTATATTTATATGTAAATACGCGCGGGATATATTGCTTGCCCATGCATAAAATCCACAATATATAGAACGCCGGCGTAATAAAAAAGCGAGGACCGGCTAAAGTCCCCGCTTTTTCAAAAATCATCGAAATTATCAGTTTTTACCGGCGTTCCCATGCGTTTTTTCAAGCTCTGCAAGCTCTTTTGCCATATCGATGCGCGGGAATATAGCCTCGCCCTTTTTGACAGCGGCGCGCGGCAGCATTTTGCCGAACTGCGCTGCCGAGTCCCACGTCGTGATATCGGCTTCAGCCCCGATCTGCTCAAAGATCTTCCCGCACGAATCCGGGATAAACGGCGTGAGCAGTATCGTGCAGATGCGTATCGTCTCGAGCAGGTTGTAGAGCACCATGGCAAGGCGCGGTTTTTTGCTCTCGTCCTTAGCCAGCACCCAGGGCTCCGTCTCGTCGATATATTTGTTTGCGCGCGCGAGGACTTTAAATACCTCGACTATCGCGCTCTGGAACGCGTATTTATCCATCTGCTCCTGATAAGCGCCGCGTAGCGCGCCTGCGGCCGCGATAAGCTCGTCGTCGTGCTCTCCGCCCTGCTTTTCCTCCGGCAGGACGCCGCCGAAGTATTTTTCAACCATTGAGACGGTGCGCGACACGAGATTGCCGAGCGAGTTTGCAAGGTCTGTGTTTATACGGGAGATGAGCAGCTCGTTTGAGAACATGCCGTCCGACCCGAACGGGAATTCGCGCATCAGGAAAAAGCGCAGCGCGTCAACGCCGTACCGCTCAGCCAAAATGACGGGGTCGACGACATTTCCCTTCGATTTCGACATTTTGCCGCCGTCGAGCAGCAGCCAACCGTGCCCGTACACCTTTTTCGGCAGCGGCAGTCCCAGCGACATGAGCATCGCCGGCCATATGATCGAGTGGAACCGCACTATCTCCTTGCCGACAAAGTGGACGTCAGCCGGCCAGTATTTTTCAAAATCGTCGTACTTCTCGTTCATGTAACCGAGCGCGGTGATGTAGTTTGAGAGTGCGTCCACCCAGACGTATACGACGTGACCCGGGTCGAAATCGACGGGGATGCCCCATGTAAACGTTGTCCTCGACACGCACAGATCCTCAAGTCCCGGTTTTATGAAGTTGTTTATCATCTCGTTCACGCGCGAGACCGGCTCGAGAAAATCGCCTGTCTCAAGCAGCGCCTGGACGCGGTCTGCGTATTTTGAGAGGCGGAAGAAATACGCCTCCTCCTCGGCATATTTAACGTCGCGCCCGCAGTCGGGGCATTTGCCGTCCACAAGCTGGCTCTCAGTCCAGAAGCTCTCGCACGGCGTGCAGTAAAGCCCCTTGTACGCGCCCTTATAGATGTCGCCGTTGTCGTACATCTTTTTGAATATCTTTTTTATCGACTCAACATGATAATCGTCCGTCGTGCGTATAAATCTGTCGTTCGATATGTTCATAAGCTTCCACAGGTCGAGTATGCCGCCCGGTCCCGCTACGATGTTGTCTACAAACTGCTGCGGCGTGATGCCGGCGGCATTTGCCTTTTCCTCTATCTTCTGACCGTGCTCGTCTGTGCCGGTTAAAAACATCACGTCAGACCCGCGCATGCGCATATACCGCGCCATCGAATCGGCGGCTACGGTGCAGTACGTATGCCCTATATGCAGCTTGTCCGACGGGTAGTATATCGGCGTCGTGATGTAAAATGTTTTTTCGCACTTTTTACACATGTCAGTAATCCTCCAATTTATGATATGCAAATTTTTACAATATATAATAGTATACCACATATCGCTGAAAAGCGATACAATTTTTATCGCCGGCAGGCGATAAAACTCGCTCGGAAGAGCGAAACCCTTCCGCGCCTATGGCGCGGGGGAATGTTACCATTTCTTTTGCTCGCCCAAAAGAAACGGTAACCCAAAGAAAAGGGCTTCAAGGGGGCGTCCCCCTTGATACCCCCGATTTTTATCCGAACGCAGGCATGCGTCATCTGATATTACAGTCTGTCCCCCGCGGGATAGAATGGCATATTGATTTTAAAAAGCTATCAGGTTACCACCGTCATTCATCGAACGGACGGCACGGTCAAGTTACTGATAGGGAAATAGCAAATCAGATTCGCCAATGCGTACGTTGATGCGCGCTTTTTGGGGTTTGCAAAGGGGCATAATCCCCTTTGCTATTCTTTCTTTGGGTTACCGTTTCTTTGGAATATGCCAAAGAAATGGTAACAAAGGAGTTGCGCTTGGCGCAACATATCCCCGCGCGGTGGGCGTGGTAATCCCGCCCGCATTGCGGGCAAAACGGTCGCCGTATTTCGGCGGCAAAAAGTATCGTGCTCTCGCACGATGAAGGAATCGCCTCTCGGCGATAATATGCCGCTTGGCAGCGGCAAACATGCCCGCTTACGCGGGTGTAAAAGGTTTGCTCTTTCGAGCAAAAGGTGCCGCCTTTCGGCGATATATGCGCTTCGAGCGCGTATTTACGACAGTATTTTCGCCAAAAACTGTCCTGTAAAGCTCTTTTTGCATGCGGCGCATTCCTCCGGCGTGCCCTCGAACAATATTTCGCCGCCGCCGTCGCCGCCCTCAGGTCCCAAGTCGATGATATGGTCGGCTGTCTTTATCACATCGAGGTTATGCTCTATCACAAGCACGGTGTTGCCTGCGTCGGTCAGACGATTCAGTACGTCGATTAGCTTGTGTACGTCGGCTGTGTGCAGTCCTGTCGTCGGCTCGTCGAGGACATACAGCGTGTTGCCGGTGCTGCGTTTTGACAGCTCTGTCGCAAGTTTTACTCTCTGCGCCTCTCCGCCGGAGAGCGTCGTCGAGTTCTGCCCCAGCTTTATATAGCCGAGCCCCACGTCGAGAAGCGTGTTCAGCTTCTGGATAATTTTCGGATGATTTTCAAAAAACTCTGCCGCCTCGGCTACCGTCATTTCAAGTACGTCATAAATATTCTTGCCCTTATATTTTACCTCAAGTGTTTCGCGGTTATAGCGGTGCCCCTTGCACACCTCGCACGGGACGTAAATATCCGGCAGAAAGTGCATCTCGATTTTCAAAAGCCCGTCTCCGGAGCACGCCTCGCACCTTCCGCCGCGGACATTGAACGAAAACCGGCTCGCCGTATATCCGTGCGATTTCGCGTCGGGCGTAGAGGCGAAAAGCTCCCTTATATCGCTGAAAACGCCGGTGTACGTCGCGGGGTTTGAGCGCGGCGTGCGTCCTATAGGCGACTGGTCTATGCAAATCACCTTGTCGAGGTTTTCTATCCCCTCCATATGGTCGTATCTTCCGGCGTGTATCTTTGCACGGTTAAGCTCGGCTGCCAGCGCCTTATACAGCACCTCGTTCACGAGCGACGATTTGCCGCTACCCGAAACGCCGGTGACGCATATGAATTTGCCGAGCGGTATCGTCACGCTTACGTCTTTTAAATTGTTCTCCGCTGCGCCGTATATAGTGAGCGTCTTGCCGTTGCCGTCTCTTCTCTTCTCCGGCACGGGGATTTTTTTGTGCCCGCTCAAATACTGCCCTGTTATAGACTCTTTACAGTCGAGTATACCGGCAGCCGGACCTGCGTACACGACTTCGCCGCCGTGCACCCCCGCGCCCGGACCGATATCGACGATGTAGTCGGCGGAGAGCATGGTTTCCTCGTCGTGCTCGACGACTATTAGCGTATTTCCCAGGTCGCGCAGGGCGAGCAGCGCATTGAGCAGCTTTCTGTTGTCGCGCTGGTGAAGACCGATCGACGGCTCGTCCAGTATATAAAGGACTCCCATGAGAGACGAGCCTATCTGCGTGGCAAGCCTTATCCTCTGCGCCTCTCCGCCGGACAGCGTGCCGGCTGCACGCGACAGCGTGAGGTATGAAAGCCCCACGTTTTTGAGAAAGCCAAGGCGCGTTTTTATCTCTTTTATGATGTTCGCGCCGATCATCTGCTCCGTCTCGGTGAGGGAGAGCGAGTTTATAAAGTCGAGCTCGCCCGTTATCGGCATGTCGCAAAACTGCATAATGTTTATCCCGCCGACGGTGACGGACAGTATCTCGTCCTTGAGCCTTCTTCCATGGCAGTCGGGGCACTCATGCTCCGTCATGTACTGCTCAAGCTCCCACCGCATACCGATGCTCTGCGTCTCCTTATACCGGCGCTCCAGATTGTTGACTATCCCCTCGAACGGGCGCGACATTGTGCTTGCCCGTCCGCCGTTGCCCTCGTATTTAAGGGTGAGCGGCTCGCCGTTCGTGCCGAAAAGGATGGCGTCCACGACCTTAGGCGGGAGATCTTTTATCGGCGTGTTCAGCTTGAAATTGTATTTTTTCGCAAGCGCCTCATAGTACATCTTGGCGATACTGTCGTTTTTTATGTTTCCCCAGCCGGACGCGGATATCGCGCCCTCAACTATCGAAAGGCTTCTGTTCGGGATTATCACGTCGGGGTCGACACGAAGCTGCATACCAAGCCCCGTACATGTCGGGCACGCGCCGTAGGGCGCGTTGAATGAGAACATGCGCGGAGAGAGCTCTTCCATCGAAAAACCGCAATCCTCACACGCGTAATTCTGCGAGAATTTGAGTTCTCTGTCCTCGCCGACGATATCTATGATTATTATCCCACCGGCGAGAGCGGACGCCGTCTCTATCGAGTCGGTGAGCCTGTGAGCGATATTTTCGCGTATGACGAGACGGTCCACGACGATCTCGATATTGTGCTTTTTATTTTTGTCGAGCTTTATCTCCTCCGACAGGTCGTACGTTATCCCATCGACGCGCGCGCGCACATAGCCGGATTTTTTGGCGTCCTCGAAGATTTTGGCGTGCTCGCCCTTTCTGCCGCGAATGACCGGAGCGAGCACCTGTATCCTCGTCCCCTCGGGAAGCGCCATGACCTGATCGGTTATCTGATCTATAGTCTGCTGGCGTATCTCCCTGCCGCAGTGCGGGCAGTGCGGTATGCCTATCCGCGCCCACAAAAGCCGCAGGTAATCGTATATCTCCGTCACAGTGCCGACGGTAGAGCGCGGGTTTTTGCTCGTCGTCTTCTGGTCTATCGAGATAGCGGGAGAGAGCCCGTCAATGTAGTCTACGTCCGGCTTTTCCATCTGACCGAGAAACTGCCGCGCGTATGAGGACAGCGACTCGACATATCTCCGCTGTCCTTCGGCATAGATTGTATCAAAGGCGAGAGACGATTTGCCGCTGCCGGAAAGTCCCGTAAACACGACGAGCTTGTCGCGCGGTATCGTAAGCTCTATATTTTTGAGGTTGTTGACTCTCGCTCCCTTGATGTGGATGTTGTCGTGCATAATGATTCTCCTTTATCTTAAAAACGCAAACACTTCGTTCGGTTTGCGTTTTTATCTTTGCGGAGCTCCGAAAATATATTTTCGGAGCGACAGCGCCCGGTGCGCGCGCCTTTCAGGCACACTTCCGCGCGAGAAGAGTTTTTTCCCGGTACATGCCCGTGAAAAAACATTTTTTCACCCACCATGTGGGCGGGTTTACCGCGCCGCCACGGCGCGGGATTTTACACCCATTTCTTTTACAAAATCACAACCCAGCGCAAGCGGTTGTGATTTTGAGAGGAGACGCAGCGGAATGAGCGCACTTTTGCCTGAAAGAGCAAAACAAGCGATACGGAGCTTGCGTCGACGAAAACGGGTACACCCAAAGAAATCGTCGTCGCGGATTGCGTTAAGCGCGCGTCCGCTTTTAAGCGAACGCTTACCCACTCCATCGCTCCTCCTCTCAAAATCACAACCGCTTGCGCTGGGTTGTAATTTTGCATCTGCCCCTTTGCAAACCCCCCAAAGGCGCGTATCAACATACGCATAGGCGAATCTAACTTGCTGTTTTCCTATTAGTAACATGACCGTGCTTCCCACTCGCCGAATGACGGTGGAAATATGATAGATTTTTAAATCAGCACTTCTATTCTAAACAGCAGCACTATCAAATCATCATCCCCGCGCCACGGGCGCGGAAAGGGAATCGCCTCTCGGCGATAAAAGGCATCGCCCTTTTGAGCGACGAAAAATCGCGAATATCAGTTTATTATAACCCGTATCGGCATAAAATTCAATATTAAGCAATACTGTACAAGTAAGGGAGCATAGAGAGCATACACGAATACGCCGCGCATTGGTAAACAAATTGTTAACACGAAGGGGAGAACTGAAAAAATATGGCAAATTCCTTGATTTTTAGAGAATACTGGTGTAAAATTTCAAGACGATTATTAGGCACGAAAGGAGAGAGGAGACCGCAAAATGGGTGAAAAAACGAAACAGAGCTATTTGGGCGGTGCCGCTCTTCTTGCCGCAACGGTGGCAATAGTCAAGGTCATCGGATTTTTCTACAAGATACCGCTGTATAATCTCCTCGGCGACGAGGGAACGACGCCTTTTCAGGTGACGTATACGATATATAACCTTCTGCTGACTATATCGACGGCAGGTATACCGGTCGCGCTGTCCCGCCTCATATCGTCGGCGAGGGCTACGGGGAGAACGGCGCAGGTGGACCGCCTGTTTTCAATGGGTATGGCGACGTTCGTACCTGTGGGGCTTCTCGGCATGGGAATAATGCTGCTCTTGCCGCAGCAGCTTGCAAATATGATGGGCGATCCGGAGATCACGCTAGGTATCCAGGCGCTTGCGCCGGCGGTGCTGTTCGTCTGTATCGTATCGGTGTACCGCGGATACGCGCAGGGCTTTTCTTACATGACGCCGACGGCGGTGTCTCAGATCATAGAGGTTGTGTGCAAGCTTGTTATCGGTCTTGCCATAGCGTGGCTGCTTTTGAGCCGCGGTGAAAATTCAGCGACAGTGTCGGCAGGCGCGATAATCGGCGTGACGGCGGGGCTTGCCGCCGCCGTTCCGGTGATGATGATATATAAGCGCCGGCTTGATAAACGAATGCGCTCAGGCTCCGGCTCCCGCGGAAAGGCGGACGGACGCGGAGAGACTGCGGCGCAGATACTGAAGATCGGTATCCCGATCACATTAGCTGCCAGCGTAATGAATATAATCACGCTTATCGACACAAGGCTTGTTTTAAGCCGGCTTCAGACGGGCGCGGGATTTGATTATGAGACGGCGAAGGTGCTGTACGGCGTTTATTCAAAGGGGCTTTCGCTTTTCAACCTGCCTGCCGCATTTATAACGCCGATAACAGTCGCGGTAGTGCCGGCGATAGCCACGGCGATCGCAAGGCGCGATGACAGGACGGCGAGAACGACGATGGAGTCGTCGCTGAAGGTGACGAATATGCTGGCTCTTCCGGCGGGCGTCGGACTTGCGGTATTGGCTCATCCGATATTCACCGTGCTGTTTCCGGATTCAAATGAAAACGGACCGCAGCTCCTCATGTATCTCGGTATTGCGTCGTATTTCGTCTGCACGTATCTTATTACAAACGCGATATTACAGGCAAACGGAAACGAAAAGCTGTCGCTTTTGACGCTGCCGCTCGGTGGCGTGATAAAGGTCGCCGTGAACTGGGTGCTTGTCGGCAACCCGGATATAGGGATCGCCGGCGCGCCGATAGGAACGCTCTGCTGCTATGTATTTATAACGATGGCGAACCTGATTTTTATAAACATGAAGGTAAAGCAGAGACCGAGTTTTGTAAGAAGCTGTGTTATGCCGGCGATATGCACCATTATAATGGGAGCCGCCGCGTGGGCGTCATATGGGCTGATTTCAAGAGCGGGAGAGGCTATCCTCGGCTCCGACAGGATATTTACAGCGATATATATGGTTGCGGCGATAGGTATAGCTGTGGTAATATACGGAATAATGATAATAGTGACAGGAACCGTCACCACAAAGGACATGGAGCTTATTCCGAAAGGCGATAAGATAGGAAAGCTTCTGCATGTACGCCGCGCCGGCAAGCACTGAGCCGGGATGACGCCGGGAGCAAGGCACGCGGGCTTTGCGTAAAAACGCAGAAAGGCGGTGCGCCGTATGGCGTTTGAGCTGAAGGACAAATATGATGTTAACGATCTGAGGAAGCTTGTCGCGCTCCTGCGCGGAGAGGGCGGCTGCCCTTGGGACAGGGAGCAGACGCATGAGAGCATACGCCGCAATTTTATTGAGGAGGCGTACGAGACGGCTGAGGCTATCGACGAAAAGGATCCAGAGCATCTTAAAGAGGAACTGGGCGACGTACTGCTCCAGGTCGTGTTCCATGCCGGGATCGAGGAGGACGCCGGACGGTTCACGCTTGACGACGCAGCGGACGCGGAGTGCAGGAAAATGATATTCCGTCACCCGCATATTTTCGGAAGAGACCGGCTTGAAACCTCGGAAGAGGTGCTGGATATGTGGGAGGATGTAAAAAAGGTCGAAAAAAAATATAAGACCGATACGGAGGCGCTGCGCGCTGTGGCTCGCTCGCTTCCCGGTACATGGCGCGCTGAAAAAATTCAGAAAAAAGCGGAAAAAGCAGGGTACAAAACGGGAATGCTGGACGATGCACTGGGAAAAATAAAAGCCGCCGCAGATGAGATATCAAAAGGCGGAGACGGGAGGAGCGCGGCAGTTTCAAAAATGCTGTTTGAAGCGGTGAATGCGGCGCGGTTATTGGGAATAGATCCGGAGAAAGCTTTGACGGACGCGTGCGATGGTTTTATAGACAGCTTTGCGGACGCAGAGCGATCCGGTGAAATAAAATAATACACACCAGACAAAATCAATTTAAAATTTGGAGGAAAATCATGAACAAGAAAGAATTAGTAGTAGCAGTCGCAGAAAAGACAGGACTTACGAAGAAGGACAGCGAAGCCGCGGTTACGGCTGTTTTTGAAGCCATTACGGCAAGCCTTGCCGAAGGCGATAAGGTCCAGCTTGCGGGCTTTGGCTCTTTTTCCGTCAAAGAACGCGCTGAGAGACAAGCTATAAACCCGAGAACAAGAACGACGATCACCGTTCCGGCTGCAAAGGTTCCGCAGTTTAAGGCTGCAAAGGTGCTGAAGGAAGCGGTCGACAAGTAATGAGGCTGGACAAATACCTCAAAGTGTCGCGCCTTATAAAAAGGCGAACTGTGGCAAATGAGGCTTGCGATAACCAGCAGATAACGGTCAATGGACGCCCGGCGAAAGCGTCGTACGACGTAAAGACGGGCGACGTGATCGAGATAAGATTCGGACAAAGGACGTTGAAGGTCGAGGTCGTCGAGGTCAGCGAACACGCAACAAAGGAAACGGCTGGCGGAATGTACAGGGAAATAATGTAAATTTATGCAGCCGATGGAAACAGGTTATTGAAAAAACCAAAAAAGTCTGGTATAATAAGCCGATTATTTAAAATGCCGTAATAGGGCATAATTAAAATTGAGGATAAGCCCGCAGCCAAAAATGCGGGCTTATAAAGACAGACTTTGTTAGAGGGTGAAAATTTTTGGCGAAATACAGGATAAGGGGCGGTCGCCCGCTTTACGGTGAGATAGAAATAAGCGGTGCGAAAAATGCCGCAGTGGCGATAATCCCCGCAGCCGTGATGAGCGGCGGTGTGTGCCGCGTTGAAAATATTCCTCAAATTTCTGATGTTACGATGTTTTTGAAGATACTCGACGAGCTTGGCGCTGATATAAAAACGGTCAATAAACACACGATGGATATAGACTGTTCAGGGATAAAAAGCGCCAGCGCGACGTTCGACGCGATGCGTAATATCCGCGCGTCGTACTATCTGCTCGGCGCGCTGCTCGGCAGATTCGGCGAGGCGGAGGTCGCTATGCCCGGCGGATGTAATTTCGGCGGAGTTCGCCCGATAGATCAGCATCTCAAAGGTCTGCGCGCTATGGGCGCGGAGATCGAGATCGTCAATAACGGAATAATAAAGGCGAAAGCGGCTGGCGGCAGGCTAAAAGGCGCGGATATATATCTTGATGTGGTTTCTGTCGGCGCGACGATAAACCTTATGCTCGCAGGTGCGATGGCTGAAGGGACGACGATAATCGAAAACGTCGCGAGAGAGCCGCATATCGTCGATCTCGCTAACTTTTTAAACTCTATCGGCGCGGATGTCCGCGGCGCCGGCACAAACGTTATAAAGATCCGCGGGAAAGCGCTCCTCGGCGGTGGATTTTATTCGATAATCCCCGATCAGATAGAGGCGGGCACATATCTTGCCGCTGTGGCCGGTACGGGTGGCGAAGTCCTCGTAAAAAACGTCATTCCGAAGCATCTTGATTGTATAACAGGCAAGCTGGAGGATATGGGCGTCGAGATCGAGAACAGAGAGGATTCCGTCCTCGTCCGCAGGACAGGCAGACTTAAAAGGACGCGGCTTAAGACGCTGCCTTATCCGGGATTTCCGACGGATATGCAGCCGCAGCTTGCCGCTGTGCTCTGCCTTGCCGACGGGACAAGCACGGTGACCGAAGGCGTATGGGAAAACCGCTACCGTTATATGGACGAGCTTGTCAAGATGGGCGCCAGCGTTCAGGTGGACGGCAGGATCGCGGTTATAGAGGGCGTTGATAAGCTCATAGGGGCGCCTGTCAGGGCGCACGATCTGCGCGCGGGCGCCGCGATGGTCATAGCGGGTCTCTGCGCGGAGGGCGTTACGGAGATATCCGGTATAGAATATATCGAACGCGGCTATGAGGAAATCGTTGAAAAGCTTAAAAAGGTCGGCGCCGATATAGAATATGTGGAGGACGGGCCCAAAAGCAAGCGCATCAGAAATATAGGATAAAAAACACGATAAGCAAGGCACAGACGAAAGCTGATAAAATGTCGGCTGGCGGCGCTGTGCCTGTTTTTCTCAAAAGCGAAAGCAGGGGAACATGGATATACAGACACTGGCAAGCTCATCGAGAGGGAACTGCTCGCTCGTGACGAGCGGCGGGACGTACATATTGATAGACGCCGGCATTTCCATGCGCAGGATAACGTGCGGACTTGCCGCGCGCGGAATATCGCCGGACGATTTGGGCGGTATCCTGATAACGCATGAGCATACGGACCATATAAAGGGGCTGAAAATGCTTCTAAAATATTGGGATACGGATATATATGCGACGGCGGGCACGGCGGCGGAGCTGTACCGCATGATACCAGAGAGCCAAGGCAGGATATCGGAGATCGCACCGGGAAGACCGTTCGGAATAGAAAACGTGGAGATAACGGCTGTCCGCACCCCGCACGACGCGGCAGAATCCGTGGGATATACTTTTTCTGCTGAAGGGAAAAAGGTCGTGCAGTTTACGGATATGGGAAAAATAACGCGCGAGATAGTCGAGGCGGCAGAAGGAGCGGAGACGGCTGTTATTGAAGCGAATCACGATATAGAAATGCTGAAAAGCGGAATATATCCGTACTACCTTAAAGCCAGGATATTGTCGGACCGAGGGCACCTGTCAAACAGCAGGTGCGGCGATTTTGCCGCATGGCTGTCAAAAAACGGGACGAAAAAAATAGTACTGGCGCATTTGAGCCGCGAAAATAACAGTCCGCAAACGGCGTATAATACGGTGTGTGCTGCACTTGGCGGCGCGATATCGCGCGGTACAGAGCTTTTCATTGCACCGCCGGACGAGCTGGGACAGGTGTGTATATGCTGAATATCGATATAATCTGCGTCGGTAAATTAAAGGAGAAATTTTATATCGGCGCGACGGAGGAATATTTAAAGCGGCTCGGCGCATTCTGCAATATAAAAGTGGCGGAGATAGCCGAGATAAAGCGCTCGAAGGAGCCGTCAGCCGGCGAGATCGATGCGTGCCTTGAAAAGGAGAGCGCCATGATACGGGCAGCGATACCGAAGAGCGCTGTCGTTATCGCCATGTGCATAGAGGGCAGACAGATCGGCAGCGTGGAATTTTCAGAGATGCTTGGCAAATGCGCCGTATCGGGCGCGTCAAAGCTTGCGTTTATAATCGGCGGCTCGGATGGGCTGCACGACAGTATAAAAAACGATGCGGCATATAAGCTGTCGATGTCGAAAATGACGTTCCCGCACCATTTGGCGCGGGTCATGCTGCTGGAACAGATATACAGGGGATTTTGCATAATGCAGGGAAGCAAATACCACAAATGAAAACGGACGCGGCGCGGACGAGCGCTGTACCGCCGCGGTAAAACGGAGGATAAAATGAAAAACTGGAGCTTTGGCGTCAATATGAACGATCTTGGAAACTGGCCTCATGACGAAAACGGCGAGCCTGTCGCGCCGGCGTTTTTAGAACATTTGCCAAGCCTACAGATGGAGGCGGAGGTCGATATGAATCTTCTGCAAGCGTACGGTATACCGGTAATACCGCAGTATCCGAACGACGGCTCGTTTGGGCGTATTGTTATCGGGATCCCGGGCGGCGGCGTGGATCTTTTCGTACCGGAAACGCTGCTTGAGGACGCGCGAAATATTTTGAGCGGCGATATAATCGAGGACGAGGAGCAGCGGGAAGATCTTATATAAAGTCTCGAGACTATGTAAAATGCGGCGCGGGTGTGCTGCCGGAGGGGCGCATAAAGCTATAGACCCGTAAAAACCGGCGGGCGGACTCTCTTCGATAATGCGTTTTGGGTCGGAGATGAGCTGTTTTGAATCGAGCGTGACTTTTTGCGGCAAGCGCGCGGTAGCTTGAGTTGAGTA
>CALWWO010000082.1 GCA_944385265.1 uncultured Oscillospiraceae bacterium | reverse complement strand
TTAGATCAGAAGCGTCGCGCTTTTTATAAAAAGCAATAATTGCATTGACTAACAAATAATGCTTACATTATAATGATATGTGCGTTTATGCGTACGTTTGATTTGCCGTAGTAAATGACATCGATTTACAATCGGCTGCAAACGTATATATAGCAAATAATTAAGAGAAAGAGTGACTATTTTGGAAAAAGACATATCAACAGGTGCAGGCGCACCCACAAAGCTTTGGAATAAAAGCTTTATAATGATAATGCTGCTTGGTATATTGACGCAGAGCGGCTCTCTTATGGTGACGACACTTATTTCAAAATATGCGATCAATCTTGGCGCAGAACTTACGATAGCGGCGACGATATCGTCGATCTTATCTATCGTAGCGCTGTTGTGCCGTCCGTTTTCCGGCATAATAGCTGACAGGCTGAACAGGAAAATGATAATGCTGGTTTCGACCGCAGTCACAGCTGCCTGTGTTTTAGGATATGCCCTGATACCGTCGGTAGGCTCTTTAGTGTTCTTCAGAGTGATCCACGGCGCAGCTTTCGCTTTCATGAGTGTAGCTAACATAGCCTTCGGAACCGCTTTCATACCTGATAAGTATATGGGCGAAGGTATGGCATATCTAGGTATAGGAAACGTTCTTGCCCAAGCTGTCGGTCCGAGCATCGGACTTGAACTCAGCAACCTTTACGGATATGACACGGTGTTTTATATAACTGCCGGAGCTATGATAGTCGGGTTTCTCCTTATTCTTCTAATCCCGTATAAGCATGTCCCGCGAGAGACTACCGGTAAGAGGGAAAGAATAACTCTCAACAGTATTATAGAGCCGAAAGTAATACTGTTTGCGCTCATCCTCATGCTGTTTAGCTGTGGTAACGGTCTGATGAATACATACGCGGCGCTTTTGGGCGAGGAGAGAGGGCTTGATCAGATAGCGCTCTTCTTCACAGCGTACTCTCTTTCCACACTTGCCTGCCGTCCGTTTGCAGGCAAGCTTTTGGATAAAAAGGGAATATCGTATATTATCATTCCGTCAATAATTTTATCCTCTATAGCCATGTGCTTTGTAGCCGCCGCTAACGCCACGTGGATGGTCGTCGTCGCAGGCATACTCAAGGCAGCCGGTCAGGGCTCTGCTGTTTCGGCTGTACAGGCAACATCCGTAAAAATGCTGGGAAGGCAACGCGCCGGCGTAATAAGCAGCACCTGCTACATCGGGCAGGATATTGGAAATGCGTTCGCTCCTATTTTCGGTAGCTTTATAGTTACAAACGCGGGATACGGAACGCTGTTTTACAGCTATGCGGGACTGCTGTTCACGGCAGGTCTGGCTTTGTATGCGCTTTATCTTTTTACAACCGGAAAAAACAGAACGGAAAAAGCAAACTGAATAATTTCCCAATAAACGGCGCGGTTTGAAAATACCGCGCCGTTTATTTTCGAAACAACTTTTATTAGAGTGAAAAGTAAATTTTTTTTGAAATAAAAAGGATTTTTGCGATGAATGTGGTATATAGAAATGTATAGTTTTTTAAGAGACAAATTGCGGCAATAGATAACAGGAGGATGTTATATGGTAAATGTCCGCATAAAAAGAGAAATGGTCGAAAGCCTGATGGTGTCTCCTCTTGGAAAACTGTCTGCCGACACAAAGGGCAGACAATTTCCGGAAGAAAAATGCTCTGTAAGAACTGATTTTCAGAGGGATGTTGATAGGATAACACACTCTAAATCGTTTCGCCGTCTAAAGCATAAAACACAGGTTTTTCTTCAGCCGGAGGGCGATCATTATAGGACAAGGCTCACGCATACGCTTGAGGTGAGCCGTATTGCACGAACGATATCGCGGGCGCTGGAGCTGAATGAAGATCTGACGGAGGCGATCGCCTTGGGACACGATCTTGGGCATACGGCGTTTGGGCACGCCGGTGAACGCGCTCTCAATGAGTTGATGGCTGATTTCGGCGGTTTCCGTCATTACGAGCAGAGTCTGCGAGTAGTTGACAAGCTTGAAAAAGAGGGGCGCGGTCTCAACCTTACTTTTGAAGTAAGAGACGGCATATTAAGACATACGACAGACCCTCTCGCCGCTACTCTTGAGGGACAGGTAGTCCGCCTGTCGGACAGGGTCGCATACATAAACCACGATATAGACGACGCGATAAGGGCAGGTATACTTTCAAATGAAGATATACCGAAAAGTGTGTCCGATGTGATAGGAACACGCCACAGCAAACGTATAGACTCGATAACCAGAAACATCATAGAAAACAGCTTTGGAAAGCCTAAGCTTTGTATGAGCGAGGAAATGGCTGCCGCTGTTGAAGAATTTCACAACTTCATGTTTGAGAGGGTGTATCATAACCCAACGGCGAAAGGCGAGGAATCAAAGGTTTTCGGGATATTTGAAGGTTTGTTTGGGTATTATATCAAAAATCCTCAGACGCTTCCGGAGGACTATTCAAAGGTGATAGAAGAGGAAGGTGTAGAGCGCGCCGCTTGCGATTATATCTCAGGCATGACAGACCCATATGCGCTCAAATGCTTCAGCGATATATATATTCCGTCGGCGTGGTCGGTTTATTAACCGGTATTAATTGTAGAATTTTGGAAATAATGAGAGGAGGACAGTCGTGGCTTTTCCACAGCATTTTTTAGATGAACTTATATCGCGCAACGATATAGCCGATGTTGTGAGCAGTTATGTAAATCTCTCAAAGCGGAGTGGAAACAATCTGTTCGGATTATGTCCGTTCCACAGTGAAAAAACTCCATCCTTCTCTGTTTCTTTGGACAAGCAGATATATCATTGTTTTGGCTGCGGCAAAGGCGGCGGAGTGATAAATTTCATAATGGAAATAGAAAATCTGTCTTTCCCTGATGCTGTCCATTTTTTAGCAAAACGCGCCGGGCTTACCGTGCCGGAGGACGATACCTCTCAGGAAACGCGCGGGCGCAGAAGCCGTATGCTGGAACTTAACAGAGACGCGGCAAAATTTTTTTATGAGACGCTGTCAACTCCGACAGGCGCTGAAGCGCTTGAATATATAAATAAGCGCGGTCTGTCAAAGGCGATGGTCAAGCGATTCGGACTGGGAGCGGCGCCCGACAGTTGGAACGCCCTTACCGACGCTATGACTAAAAAGGGCTATACAGCTTATGAAATGATAGACGCCGGACTCGCCAAAAAAGGAAGAAACGGCGGCATATATGACACGTTTCGGAACCGTCTGATGTTCCCTGTAATAGATGTGAGAGGGAGCGTAATAGGATTTTCTGGACGTATTTTGGGAGACGGCGAGCCGAAATACCTCAATTCATCTGATACGTTGGTATTTAATAAAAGCCGAAACCTATTCGGCTTAAATCTGGCAAAAAAATCAAAAGAGGGAATGCTTATACTTGTCGAGGGGAATATAGACGTCGTTTCGATGCATCAGGCTGGTTTTGACTGTACGGTGGCGTCTCTTGGTACTGCGCTTACGGCTGAACAGTCTCGTCTTATGGCACGGTATACAAACACTGTCGTCATAGCATACGACTCTGACTCTGCCGGCGTAAAAGCCGCTAAAAGAGCGATAGGAATATTAGAAAATACAGGGATGAGTATCCGCGTTCTCCAAATGGACGGCGCCAAAGATCCTGATGAATTTATACAGAAAAAAGGGGCTGACGCGTTTCGCGTACTTCTCGACAAAAGCGAAAACCATATAGAGTACAGGCTTTTAAGCGTCAAAAGCAATTACGATCTTGAAACCGATGAGGGAAAGCTGGGATATGTCGCAGAGGCAACGCAGATCCTTGCAGAATTGCCAAACGCGGTAGAGCGTGAAATATACAGCAGACGTGTGTCTGAGTCAAGCGGCATATCGTTTGACGCGGTAGAAAGTGAGGTCAGAAAAGCGTATCGCCAAAAGCTCGCTGCGCAGAAAAAAAAGCAGGAACGAACAGCGCTGAGACCGTCCGTGACAGCGCAACCAAAGGAGCGTGAAATGCAATATAAAAATATACGGTCGGCAGTCGCTGAAGAAGGTGTGATAAGGCTTATAATGCTTGACCCAGAACTTATAGAGCATGCGGCAGATCTAAAAGCAGATGAATTCACATCAAATTTCTTAAGAAAGACATTCACTTTGCTGAAGGAAAGGTATGAAAAAGGCGAAAGTCTTACGATACCGCAGCTTGCCTCCGAACTTGAACCGAGCGAGATTTCAAGACTTACAGAAATAATTCAAAAGCCTGAAAAAGCGGAAAACAGAGAGCGGGCGATGACCGAATACATAAATAAAATCAGAACTGAGAGAATGAAAAGAGACGCCAAAGAAAATTTGATGGCGCTTACAGAAAAATATAGACAAACAAAAGGTTATGGAGGATAAGGAATTGGAAAATAACAAAGAAGTAATTGAAAACATCGAAAATACAGATACGGAAAAAACTCCGGAACAGGTAAAAATGGAAAAATTACAGGCTCTTATAGACCTAGGAAAGAAAAAAGGCTCCTTATCCTCAAAAGAGATGATGGACGTCCTTGAGGATCTGAACTTGGAACAGGATCAAATAGACAAGTTTTATGACGCGCTGGAAAATTTGGGAATAGATATCGGCACGGAAGAGCTTTTAGAAGCAATACCGGAAGATGAAGAAGATCCCGCGCTTGAAGACCTTGAGGATATCGAAGAAATATCAAAGGAAGAGCTCGCCGAAGCCGACAGCGTGAGCGATATCTATAATATTGACGACCCCGTTCGTATGTATTTGAAGGAAATCGGAAAAGTAAATCTTCTCACCGCAGAGGAAGAGGTCGCTCTTGCTATCAGGATGGCTGAGGGGGATGAGGAAGCGAAAAAACGTATGGCGGAAGCAAATCTCCGCTTGGTCGTAAGCATAGCAAAAAGGTATGTCGGACGCGGTATGCTGTTTCTTGATCTCATTCAAGAGGGAAATCTCGGTCTTATAAAAGCGGTCGAAAAATTTAATTATACAAAAGGCTATAAATTCTCAACATATGCAACATGGTGGATAAGACAGGCGATCACAAGGGCTATAGCGGATCAGGCAAGGACGATAAGAATACCAGTCCACATGGTCGAAACCATAAACAAGGTCATAAGGGTATCACGTCAACTGCTTCAGGAACTCGGTCATGATCCCACGCCTGAGGAAATAGCCGAGGAAATGAACATACCGGTCGAAAAAGTCAGAGATATACTAAAAATAGCGCAGGAACCCGTATCTCTTGAAACGCCTATCGGCGAGGAGGAAGACAGCCATTTGGGAGATTTTATTCCCGATGAGGATGCCTCAGAGCCCGCGGAAGCCGCTTCTTATACGCTGCTTAAAGAGCAGCTTATGGATGTTTTGAGCACCCTGACACCGAGAGAGGAAAAGGTATTACGGCTTAGATTTGGTCTTGAAGACGGGCGGACCAGAACACTTGAAGAAGTCGGAAAAGAATTTAACGTAACGAGAGAGAGAATACGTCAGATAGAGGCAAAAGCTCTTAGGAAGCTCCGTCACCCCAGCCGCAGTAAAAAATTAAAAGACTTTTTAAATTAGTAGAGCAACCAGTAAGAACGGCTTTCGACGATTTCGAAAGCCGTTTTTAACATAAGAAAATAATTCTAGAAATATGTAAATGGCAAATTGAATATGCTTATACCATATAGACGCTATCACCTTGCCGGAAGAGGTAAAAAAGTTAAAATTTTCTTCCTTGTGTATAGTGAAAAAATGTGCTATTCTAATACGGTACATTATGACGCATTTTGCAGTTTTGCGGAAATTTATGTCAATTATTGGGGGAACTATTCAAATGCTGAAAAGACTTACATATACTCGTATGGCACTCATAGCCGCCGTACTTCTGCTGCTCGTCGCCGCCTTCACGCCGACAAGCATATACCTGACTGTAAATGCAGCTTCCTCTGACAGCACAGACGATTTAGAAGAGGAACAGACGTCTGAAGATAGCGACAAAGTAGAATATACGGTGAACTATTCACTCACCGGAATGTCTGCCAGAGCTCATGAGTTTGCCGAGACTGAAACTGACTACACCGTCGAATTTGTGCTTATGTCCGGATATACGATGCCCCAAGAAATCAACGTCGCAGTCGACGGCGAAACACTCGACGCATCGCAATATGAGTATGACGCTAAGGAAGGTACTCTACTGCTTCCGGCTGCAAGTGTAACAGGAGAAATATCGATAACCGCCGTTGGAATAGCGGAGGTCACTGGAAACCGGATTATAAATTTAATTATTTATATCGGGATGATACTGTGCCTCGCCGTGGGCGCAAGTTCTTTGTATCTGATTTTAACAAGCAAAAAATATAAGGGAAAATATTAAAGCATAGCATACCCCAGTAAAAATCCCCCATTTCGTGAGAAATGGGGGATTTTGTTTTAATCAGAAGCCTTTGTATCGCAGTAAATACAGCGGTAGACTTTCTTCTCCGGATCAGAAAGCCTGAAAATATGCTGTATTCCCTGTTCCGTCGTCGTTATGCAGCGCGGATTTTTGCATTTCAGTATATCAATCAGCTTTTCCGGAAGCTCTATGTGCCGTTTTTCCGCAATCTCTCCGTCCTGTATGATATTTACCGTTATATTCGGACTCACAAAACCAAGAACGTCCATATTGACGTCTATATTCGAATCTATCTTTATAATATCCTTGCGCCCCATCTGATGGCTGGGGGCGTTTTTTATTATAGCGACGGAACAGTCAAGCTCGTCGAGATTCAACATCTTATATATTTGCATCGCTTTTCCCGCTTGAATATGATCTATGACTATGCCGTTTTTAATCGAGTCGATATTCAATTATTCCACCTCCAGAAGCTTCATGATAAGCGCCATTCGGATAAATTTGCCGTATTTTGCCTGTTTGAAGTAGCAGGCGCGCGGATCGTCGTCCACCGCGACGGCGATTTCATTTACCCTTGGGAGCGGATGGAGTATGCAGAGATCGCTCTTGGCGTTTTTTAATTTATCGAGCGTCAGGATATAGCTGTCCTTTAGGCGCAGGTAATCCTCTTCATTGAAGAAACGCTCGCGCTGTACGCGCGTCATATACAATATATCAAGCTTGTCGATAACTGAGTCGAGCGACGTCGTTTGCTCATACGGGATGTTGTTCTTTTTTATATATGCATCTTTTACATAGCTTGGTACTTTGAGTTCAGTAGGGGAAATAAGGACAAATTTTACGTTTTGATATCGCGACATTGCGGCAATCAAGGAATGCACTGTGCGCCCGAATTTCAAGTCTCCGCAGAGACCCACAGTCAGCCCGTCAAAATGACCTTTTTCACATTTTATGGTGAGAAGGTCCGTAAGCGTCTGAGTCGGATGGTTGTGACCGCCGTCGCCCGCGTTTATAACCGGTACATCGGTTTTCATGGATGCGACAAGCGGCGCGCCCTCCTTTGGATGGCGCATAGCGATTATATCGGCGTACCCGCCGACAACGGTAACTGTATCCGAAACGCTCTCACCCTTAGCGGCGGAGCTTGATGCAGCTTCCGAAAAACCAAGTACACTTCCGCCAAGCTCAAGCATAGCGGCTTCAAAGCTGAGACGCGTCCTCGTAGACGGCTCAAAAAACAGCGTTGCAAGCTTTTTATATTTGCACTTTTCGCGGTATTTTTCAGGGCGCGCAATTATATCCTGCGCCGTAGCGATTAGTTCGTCGATCTCGGCAGGGGAGAGATCCATGATATCGATAAGACTTCTCATTTGCCCACCTCGATCCAGCTTTCGTCGCTTGGGTTATCGCGGAACGCGATAAGGCGCGCGATGTCGCTATCAGAGATATATTTTTCCTCGGCAGCTACTTTGGCAATAACGTCAAAGTTTGTAAGGCTAATGTTTTTGACATTTGCCGCAGCCATACGGTCAAGCCCCTTCTTCATTCCATATGTAAAAATGCTCACTATACCCAATACCTCAGCCCCCGCCTCACGCAGCACCTCGACAACCTCCAAAACGCTGCCCGCGGTGGATATGAGATCTTCTACAACGACGACCTTCTGTCCCTTTTCGAGCTTACCCTCTATCTGATTGTTCCTGCCGTGGTCTTTGGCGCCAGAGCGTACGTATCCCATAGGCAGCCCAAGTATGTGCGCTGTGATCGCGGCGTGAGCGATACCTGCCGTGCTTGTCCCCATTAGCACTTCGACGTCCGGATATTCTCTTTTTATCGTCTCAGCGAGCGCGTTTTCAACGTCATTTCTGACAGCGGGTGCCGTGAGCGTCAGGCGGTTATCGCAGTATATGGGACTTTTAATGCCGCTTGCCCATGTAAACGGCTCGTCCGGGCGGAAAAAGACCGCCTGTATCGAGAGCAGGTCTTTTGCTATCAATGTTTCAATATTTGTCATATCACCGTCTCCTTTAATCACCAAATTCTTCTGTTAACCGACAAATTCCTCGACACATTTTCTGTACGCTACGACAGGATCGTCCGCCGCCGTTATAGGTCTTCCTACTACGATGTAGTCCGAGCCGATCTCGCGGGCTTTAGCCGGTGTAGTTATGCGCGCTTGATCGTCTGCGGCGCTGTCAGCAAATCGTATGCCGGGCGTAACAGTGTAAAATCCGCCGCCGCACACCTCATGCACTTTTCCGGCTTCGAGCGGGGAGCATACGACGCCGTCAAGTCCCGCTTTTTTTGCGTTTGAAGCGTAGTGCATCACGACCTCGTCTATCGGACGGTCGATGAGCAGGTCGCGGCGCATCGTCTCCTCGCTTGTGGATGTCAGCTGCGTTACGGCGATAAGAAGCGGTCTTGTGCCGTCGGGGCGAGTCAGCCCCTTTAGCGCCGCCTCCATCATCGGTATCGTGCCGCCGGCATGGATGTTTGCCATATCGATATCGAGCCTAGATAGGACGCTCATCGCTTTCATAACGGTATTTGGGATATCGTGCAGCTTCAGGTCGAGGAATATTTTATGACCTCTTGCCTTAATCTCACGGACGATATCAGGACCAGCGGCGTAAAAAAGCTCCATTCCGATCTTCACGAACGGCTTTTCGTTGTGGAATTTGTCTAGAAAAGCAAATACCTCGTCAGCACCGGCAAAGTCGCAGGCAACTATTACATCTTTTCCCATCAGTGCGCACCTCCTATGATATCTTTCAAATTTTCTATACTGTATTTTCCCATTTGGTACGGCAGTTCTTCCACGATTTGTTTGCAGATAAACGGGTCTATCAGGTTCGCTGCGCCTATCTGTACAGCGGAAGCTCCTGCGAGCATCATTTCAATAACGTCGCGTGCAGATGACACGCCGCCCATGCCGATAATCGGTATTTTAACGGCTTCATATACCTGATACACCATCCTGAGCGCTATCGGAAATATCGCACTGCCGGAAAAGCCGCCCATCTTATTTGCGATGACGGGCTTTTTAGTTTTTAGATCTATCCGCATGCCGAGCAGGGTGTTTATCATACTGATGCCGTCGGCACCGGCGTCTTCACACGCTTTCGCTATCGGAACGATATCAGTGACATTTGGAGTGAGCTTCATATAAATAGGTTTTGTCGTAACTTTTTTTACCGCCGCCGTGACCTCCGCTGCCGATTCCGGCGATGTGCCGAAGCTCATACCGCCGTTATGTACGTTTGGACAGCTTATATTGACCTCGATAATTCCGACCTGTTCCTCTTTATCTATCTTTTCGCAGGAATAGACGTAGTCATCCACGGAAAAACCGCTGATATTGGCAATGACCTTTTTGTTAAAGCATTTAGCGAGCTTTGGAAGCTCCTCGTTTATAACAGCGTCGATGCCGGGGTTTTGCAGTCCGACCGAGTTGATCATACCGCTTGTACACTCTGCAATTCTCGGCGTGGGGTTGCCGAAGCGCGCGTCTTTCGTAGTGCCTTTGAACGAAAAGGTCCCAAGACAGTTTATATCGTATATCTCGGCAAACTCATATCCAAATCCAAACGTACCGCTTGCGGGTATGACAGGGTTATCAAGCTCCCAGCCGCTGAGGGTGATCTTAGTGTTTACCATACTATTTCCTCCCTTTCAAAGACAGGACCGTCTTTGCATATGCGTTTACTGCCTTTTTTAGTCTCGCACGAGCATCCCATGCACGCGCCAAAGCCGCAGCCCATACGCTCCTCAAGGCTGTACTGTCCGCTAGTCTGCACGATCGTCTCTATCGCTTTATACATCGGCGCAGGACCGCAGGCGTAAAAGTATGTGTATGAAAGTTTTTTCTGCGTTACGATGTCAGTGACAAATCCGCGCGTGCCGTACGCGCCGTCTACAGTCGAAACGTACACCTCGCACCCTAGATTGGCAAACTCCTTTTCATAAAACACATCGTCTGCATAATTAAAGCCTAAAAGCACTATTGGTTTTTTGCCCTCTTCCGTCAGCTTCCGCGCAAGATTGTACATGGGGGCAGCCCCCGCGCCGCCGCCGAACAGGAGAGGGGAGCAGCCACTTTTTGAAGTGTCAAATCCGTTCCCGAGACCGACAAGCGTATCTAGGCATACACCCGGAAGAAGTTTTCCCATAACCTCCGTGCCTTCGCCGACTATTTTATATATGATGGTTATCGTCGTGTCGTCATAATCACATATGGAGAATGGACGACGCAGGAAAAAACCATCGATCTTGATATTTATAAACTGTCCCGGAGCCGTTATCGCAGAAGTATCGCCCTCTAGCACCATTTTATATAGATCCTGTGCTATCAACTCATTTGCAAGTATTTTATAAATCCCCTGTGTCATCATAATACACCGCCTTTACGCGTCTATTGTGGAAATCGATATCGTAGTTTCTTCAAGCACGTCAAGAAGCACTTTTACCGTATCGAGAGATGTGAACATGGTAGCATTGTTTTCTATAGCAAGTTTGCGTATCTCATAACCGTCGGTCATCTGCCCGATAGATCCCGGATCCCTTGTGTTGATGATATATGCAATATGCCCGTGGCGTATCTCGTCCGGGATTTCCGTGCTTCCCTCGCTTATCTTACCGAGAACGTGCGTCCTGATGCCGTTAGCTTTGAGGAATTTAGCAGTACCTTCAGTCGCTTGGATATTAAAGCCGAGATTATAAAACCTCCGGATAAGCGGGAGAGCCTCCTCTTTGTCCTTATCTGCTATCGTGGCAAATACTGTACCGTAATTTTGCAGATGCATACCCGATGCCTGAAGCGCCTTATAAAGCGCACGATTTAATTTGTCGTCGTATCCGATGGCTTCACCGGTGGATTTCATCTCCGGAGACAGATATGCGTCAAGTCCGTGTATCTTGTTGAAGGAGAAGACCGGAACTTTTACATACCAGCGCTTTTTCTCATCCGGGTATATATCAAACAGACCCTGTTCTTTTAA
>CALWWO010000081.1 GCA_944385265.1 uncultured Oscillospiraceae bacterium | reverse complement strand
GACGATCTTATCTATTTCATCAGCTGAAAAACCGTATCTCCCAAGACCTGTATCGACCTTTATCTGCACCTCGCACACGGTTTTTCTCGCTTCCGCTATGCCGTTTATAGCGACGCCCGCGTCATATGAGCCGACGGTGCATACGACGCCAAGCTCAATAAGCTGAGTGAGCTCATTTTCGTCGGCCGTGCTGCGAAGCATCATGATCGTCTCGTCGACAAAGCCGTTTCTTCTAAGGGTGAGCGCGTCGTTAGGATCAGATACGGCAAAGCAGCGTATCCCCTCGTCGCGGAGAAGGTTTGCAGTCTCCAAAAGCCCCATACCGCAGGCGTCCGCGCTCAGATCGGCATAGATGGCGCTGCCGCCCGCCCGCTCTTTGATCGCGCGGATATTTTTCTTTATTGTATTCTTGTCGATAATAAAATTTTTCATAGCCGCCTCTGCCTTTCTGTAGTACATTTGCATGTATTATATACGATCGACGATGCAAATTCTATAAAATCTCATCCTCCCGGTCGAGGAAACAGCGAAAAACTGCAGGTTTTGCCGGAAAAACGGGAATATACCGCGATTTTGCCGTCATCAAAGTAATTATATAATATTGTGATTGTAAATTCCACCTAAAAATTGTATAATATTGTGTCAGTATTTGTTCTTCAGGAGGAAAACGTGAGCGGCAACAGAAGGGAAATTTCAAAGGACGAGCTTAAGAGACAGCAGGAGTACTTGGCGCGCATAAGAGAGCTTAACGAGCGTATGCCGAAAACTCCGCTGGCACTTGTCGATACGTACGGCTGCCAGCAGAATGAAGCCGACAGCGAAAAGCTGCGCGGTATGCTTCGTGAAGCCGGGTTTGAGTTTACGCAGGACGAAAGTCTCGCCGATGTGATAGTTATAAATACGTGCGCCGTGAGAGAGCACGCCGAACAGCGCGTGCTCGGCAACGTCGGCGCGCTGACGCATACTAAAAGGGCGAAGCCCGACCAGATAATCGCACTTTGCGGCTGCATGGTGCAGCAGCCGTCGGCAGCGGAGAAGATAAGAAAATCGTACCGCATGGTGGACCTCGTGTTCGGACCGCATGTTTTATGGAAATTTCCGGAATTTCTGTATAGGGCGATGACGGAAAAGGGCAGAATATTTTCTGTGGACGACGACGAGGGATCGATAGTCGAGGGGATACCGCAGGTCAGGGACAGCAAGGTGAAAGCGTGGCTGTCGGTTATGTACGGGTGCAATAATTTTTGTTCGTACTGCATAGTTCCGTATGTCCGTGGGCGCGAGCGCAGCCGGGATCCCGAGGTAATAATAAACGAGGCGAGGGAGCTTGTGCGCGCGGGATACCGCGATATAACGCTTTTAGGGCAGAACGTGAACTCTTACGGTCGCGATCTGGGCAGTGATTTCGATTTTGCGCAGCTCATACGCGAGATAGATAAGATAAACGGCGAGTTCCTCATAAGATTTATGACAAGCCACCCGAAGGACGCGGGAGACAGGCTGTTTTCAGCGATGTCAGAGTGTTCTCACGCTGCACGCCATCTTCATCTTCCGTTTCAGGCGGGGAACGACCGCGTGCTTAAGATGATGAACAGGAAATACACGCGCGACGAATATTTGAGGCTGATAGATAAGGCGAGAAGCCATATGCCGGATATCGTGCTTACAAGCGATATAATCGTCGGCTTCCCCGGGGAGACGGACGAGGAATTTGAGGATACGCTCGCCGTAGTCGAAAAAGTGCAGTTTGACGCGTTGTTTACGTTTATATATTCCCCACGAAAAGGCACGCCGGCGGCGTCCATGCCCGATCCGGCTACGCGAAAGGAAAAACAGGCGCGTTTTGACAGGCTGCTTGCGCTCCAAAACGGCATATCAGAAAAGAAGCATACCGCCTATATCGGCACCGTGCAGCGCGTGCTGGTAGACGGTTTATCCGGCGACGGGGACTATCCGCTTACGGCTAGGACCAACGGCGGAAGGCTCGTCCGCATGACGGGAGACGCATCGCTCATAGGTAAATTTGTTGATACGGAAATCACGTCCAGCAATACATGGGCGCTTTTCGGAAAACTATATAATAAATTATCGGAGGTAAGATAAAAATGGATGGACAGATACCTATCCCAGTAATAATCGACGTTCTTATACCGCTGCTTTTCGTGGCTTACGGGTGGAAATTTTTAAGTTTTCCGCCTGAGATGAATTCCGGCAAGGGATTTGTTTCAAAATATTCGATGATCAGCAAGGATACATGGAAATATGCGACGAATTACGGCGGCAAGCTTTACATCGCGCTCGGAGTGCTGCTCGGCGCTATAACAGCCGTAAAATATGTCGTGTTCGGCATGGAAGAGCCGCAGTGGTTCACGGTAGTGTATATGCTGGGCATACTTGTGCTGTATTTTGTGCCGTTTTTCATGGTGCGGAATAAGTGCATGAAAAAATTTGGACATCTGATTAAAGACGAGACGGCGGAGGAGACCGCCGAGGATAAGGCCGATAAAACCACATCGCTTGAAACTGCCGGGGACAAGGAGAAAAAGCTTGAAAAACCGGAAAACGGTGAAGTCGCGGATCCTGAGGGCGCCCCGGCGGACAAAGATACAGATACAGACAAATGATTTTATGCGCCGTAACGATACGCGTTTACCAAAACAGGGATAGGCAGCATACGGCTTAAAGCTTGTGGGAGGAGGATAACAACGTGGCTGAAATAACCCCCATGATGAGGCAATATCTTCAGATAAAAGAACGCCATTCGGATTGCATACTGTTTTATCGTCTGGGCGATTTTTATGAGATGTTTAATGAAGACGCGCGCGTTGCGTCAAAGGAACTTGATCTTGTCCTTACCAGCCGCGACAGGTCCGCGGAAAATGATGAGGATAAGGTGCCAATGTGCGGCGTCCCGTATCATTCGTCAGAAGCATATATAGCAAGGCTTATAGCGAAGGGATATAAGGTCGCGATATGCGAGCAGACGGAGGATCCGGCGCTTGCCAAGGGACTTGTACGGCGTGAGGTAGTAAGGATCATCACGCCGGGAACTATAATGGAAAGCTCCATGCTTGAGGAGGGGAAATCGAACTATCTCTGCTCGATATACTGCGATACGGCGGGACTTGCCGCGTGCTTTGCTGATATTTCGACGGGCGAGATATGCGCGACGTCTGCAAAACCGGACGATATGCAGCATATAATGAACGAGATAGCAAGGTTTTCTCCCGTAGAGTGCGTTTTGAATATGGGCGCGTATGAAAATGAAACACTCGGCGAATTTTTGAAAGAGCGCATAAGCTGTATGGTCCAGCACGCAAACGACAGATTTGACTATATGCAGTCGGCTATGCACATATGCGAGCAATTCGGAGAGGACGCGATGGACAAGTACGGTCTTGACGGCGAGCATGCGGTAGTGTGCGCGGTCGGCGCGCTGCTGTCGTATCTGAAGGACACGCAGAAGACCGATATCTCATACATAAACACCCTTGACTTCTATTCAGAGGGTAAATATATGGAGCTTGATATACAGACGGTGAGGAATCTCGAGCTTACGTCGACGCTGCGCACGATGGAGAAGAAGGGCAGCCTTTTGTGGGTGCTCGACAAGACGAAGACGCCAATGGGAAGCAGGCTTTTGCGTTCATGGCTGTCAAGACCGCTGCTCACTCCGGCGGCGATAAAACGCCGTCACGCGGCGGTGGGAGAGATTCTGGCTGAGACCGTGAAGCGGGGCGAGCTCGGTATAGCGCTGCGCGGCATAAACGATATGGAAAGGCTGATAAGCAGAGTGGTGTACGGGAGCGCCAACGGGCGCGACATGATGTCGCTTGCCGAATCACTGAAAAGCCTTCCCGCTATTGCAGAGCAGATATCAGGCATGAAGAGCTTCATGCTGAAGGAAGCAGCCGGTATGGAGACGCTTCAGGATATACGAGAGGTAATAGAGCAGGCGATAGTGGAAAATCCGCCGTTTTCGATACATGAGGGCGGTATAATAAAAGACGGATACGAAAGAGAGGTAGACAGGCTGCGCGGTCTTTTGAAAGAAAGCACGGGCGCGATAGCCGAAATAGGGGTTAGTGAGCGGGCAAAAAAAAAAAAAAAATTAAAGATAG
>CALWWO010000080.1 GCA_944385265.1 uncultured Oscillospiraceae bacterium | reverse complement strand
ATACTCCTGCGCCTCAAGCTCCGCCTGTGCCTTTAACATGTCGTTTTGCATCTTCTGCGCCTGCTTTATCATGTTCATGTTAAAGCCGCCGCCCATTCCGCCTCTGAATCCGCCTTTTGCCATTCGTATCTCTCCTTACTTAAACTCAATGTTTCCGAATTTTCTAAGCTCGTCGAGCCTAGCCGTCTTTTTCGCGGCGCTGTCGGGGCGGGCGACATAATCCGTCACCTCGACCGCGACGGGACTGCCCGCGACCTGCTCCGCAGCCGCTTTCAGCGCCGTTTTTACCGGCACTGTATCTATCATCATCTTCGCTACGGGATTTTTCGCGCCAACAACAAGCTTTCCGCCCGTTATCTCGCCCTCCGCCTGAACCCTGTCGCTCAAAAACGAAAACGGCGCAATATCTATCTGCTTTTCGACTATCGCGAGTATGCTCTTCCAAACATCGGCCATGTCTGCCGCGGCGGGCGGCGGCGTTTGTACCGCCGCCGGTTCGGATTCCGCGCCCTCCGAATAAACAGACGCATCCTCCGCCCTCTGCTCCGGCTCATTTCCATGTCCGCCGTCAAACGGCCGCGGCAATACGGCGTTATTTTGTCTTTCGGCATTGCCGGAGCGCGTCCTGAAACCGGTTTTATCCGGTATATCCCATGGCAGATCGTCCACATCCGCCTTTGCCGTCTTTTTCTCCCCGCGCGAGGCGGTTTTTTTCGCGCTGTCCTCGCTCTTTGCCGTCTGCGGCGGCGTACGCGTCTCTGCCGCGCTCCCGTTTTGCGCCGTTATTGCGGCGTCGGATTCAAGGCGCGATATACGCGCGGCGAGAGCCGATATGTCGTCGCCGAGCCTTGCGTCGACAAGCTGCATAAGGCACATCTCCGCCGTTATGCGTCTGTCCGGCGACCGGTCAAGCTCCAGAAGCGCGGCCTGTATCGTCTTTACCATATATAAAAGCGTCTCCGGCGGCGTTTTGGCGGCATCGGCGACGGCATTTTCCGAAAACGCGCCGCTTTTCAGCCCATCGCCGTTTTTCGGCGCGACAAGCGATATCAGAGCGTCGCGGCAAAGGTCCGAAAGCTCCTCAAGCACGCTGCCCGGGTCTTTCCCGTCCATATAGAGCGCCGACAAAAGCTCAAGCGCTTCGCCCGTCCCGCCTGACGAGACCATACCAAACAGCTTTTCCGTATTTTCCGCGCCCGCGAGGCCTATCGCGTCGGTCACGCGCGCGGAATCCACCGGCCTATCCCATACGCACTGGTCGAGCAGAGACAGCGCGTCTCTCATCGACCCGTCGGCAAGGCGGGCGAGCATCTCGGACGCGTCGGGCGTTAGATCTATGCCCTCATGCTCCGCGACATACTCCAGCCTGCGCGATATGTCGCGCGTCGTTATCCGCTTGAACGAATACCGCTGACACCGGGACAAAATCGTCGCCGGGACTTTGTGTATCTCCGTCGTCGCAAGGATGAATATTATATGCTCCGGCGGCTCTTCAAGTATTTTTAAAAGCGCGTTGAATGCCGAGGCCGAAAGCATATGCACCTCGTCTATTATATAGACGCGGTATCGCGCCGACGCCGGTGTAAACACCGCCTCGTCGCGTATCGTCCTTATATTGTCGACGCCGTTGTTCGACGCGGCGTCGAGCTCCTCGACGTCGAGTATCGACCCGTCGTCTATCCCGCGGCACGACGGGCACTCGTTGCAGGGATTCCCGTCAACGGGATGCTCGCAGTTTGCCGCCTTTGCGAGGATCTTTGCGCACGTCGTTTTCCCAGTGCCCCTCGTTCCTACGAACAGATACGCGTGGGAGAGCCTTCCCGCCGCCACCTGCCGGCGCAGCGTTTCCGTTATATGCTCCTGCCCTACGACGTCAGAAAAATCGCACGGACGCCATTTCCTGTAAAGCGCCTGATACATGCTCTCCCCGCCTTTCCAAGTCAATTTAAATATCTTGGCGGTGACCCGCAAGACCGCACACCGATCTTTGATAATTGCGATATGCCCGCTTCTGTAAGATCCGGCTCAAAGCCGGCAGCCTCACGGCACACGCAAGGTCCTCCTTAATGCGGCTCGGTTCCCCGCCTGACCTGGTTCGAAGGTTTGCGTTGCGCGAGACCGGCTTATCAGCGCCTTTTCCCACAGGCTGCGGCACATTGCAAAACCGGGGATCGGAATTCATCCCTGCTGTAGCGGATTGCAGGCTACAGGGCACCGCTATCTCCCCGACTAGTGCGGTCTTGCCGATCACCGGCCAAGACTTTCACATTATATCCTATTTCACCTTTTTTATCAACACAATTTTGTGAACATTATCCGCACTCAAAACGCAGGAAACCTGCGGCGAGGACATAGCGCGGGGCAAATCTCTGGCGCATAAATCGGCGAAGCGGCATTGCGCGCATATCCGAAAGACGTCCGCAACGGCATAAAACCGCGGTGGCAATACCGGCAGCGCGGTGGACAACAAAAAATTTTCAAATACATATTGACAGCGCTCCGGAAAGTGTATATACTGTACTTATCAAATATGTACACTATGTACGATCATTACGCGAGTGGGGGATATGATGGAGATAATCGTAAGCAACAGCAGCGGCAAGCCGATATACGAACAGATAAGCTCGCAGATTAAAAATCAGATAATGAACGGCACGCTCGAGGCGGGCGAGGCACTCCCCTCAATGCGCGCACTGGCGAAAGACCTGCATATAAGCGTCATAACGGTGCAGCGCGCGTATGAGGATCTGACGCGCGACGGCTTTATCGAGACGGTTTCCGGCAAGGGCAGCTTTGTCGCCGCCCAAAACACGGAATTTATTCAGGAAGAACAGCTTCGCAAGGCGGAGGAGCTTTTGCAGCAGGCGTGCGATATCGCGCGCTCGCACGGGATATCATATGAACAGCTCGCCTCTATTTTGAAAATGCTGTATGAAGAATAACAGGAGGATATGACTATGAGTGAAAACAACATCGCGGTAAGAGATCTGTGCAAATCGTTCGGCGAATTTTCTCTGGATCATGTGTCGCTCAACGTGCCGAAGGGGAGGATAGTCGGCTTTATCGGTGAAAACGGGGCCGGGAAAAGCACTACGATAAACCTTATCTTGAACGAGCTTAAAAAAGACGGCGGCACGGTCGAGATATTCGGAACGGACCACGCCGACGAATCTGTCAAACGCGATATAGGCGTTGTGTTCGACGAGTGCAATTTCCACGGATTTTTCACGGCGCGGAACGTCGCGAAAATATTTGCCGGAGTGTACCCCACATGGGACGACCGGCTGTTTGAGGAATATACGCAAAAGTTCAAAGTCCCCTTGTCGCGCCCGATCGGCGATTTTTCAAAGGGGATGAAGATGAAGCTGTCCATCATATGTGCCATGGCGCACAATCCGAAGCTTTTGATACTCGACGAAGCCACGACGGGGCTAGACCCTGTGGTGAGGGATGAGATACTCGACATGTTCCTCGGTTTTATTCAGGACGAGGATCGCTCCATCTTCTTTTCCTCGCACATCATATCGGATATCGAGAAGATAGCCGACTATGTGATACTGATACATCAGGGCAGGATAATTTTTGAAGAGGAAAAAGACCGGCTTATCGACCGGTACGGCATACTGCGCTGCGGAAGAGGGCAGTGTTCGGCGATCGCCCCGGAGGATTACATCACCTGCCGCAGTACGAATATGAGCGTTGAATGCCTTGTGCCCGATAAGGAAGCAGCGCGCAGAAAATATAAAAACACGATCGTTGACAACGCCTCGCTTGAGGATATCATGCTTTTCTATATCAAAGGAGGGCACGCCGCATGAGAGGGCTTGTTTATAAGGATTTCAATCTGTTTTTTAAGAGCATTGACAAAAAGCTGATCTTTGTCGCCGTGGCGGCGGTGGCGCTGCTTATGGTCAGTGCGGAGAATTTTTCCGGATTTCTCGCAGCTATAATGTTCGCCGCGACCATAGGGATACAAAATACGATGAGCTTTGCCTGCGACGAGCAGGTAAACTGGAAAAAATACCAGCTTACGATGCCGGTAAGCGCCGGCTGCGTCGTCGGCAGCAAATATCTCTCCGTCCTGATGACGGCGGGCATATCGGCCGCGGCGGGCGCGGTCCTCTATCTGATATCTACGGCGATATACGGCGGCTTTGATACGGATATTCTTTTTGCCACCGTTGCGGTGTCAGTCATAGTCCCCGTCGTGTGGACGGCTATATGTCTCCCGCTCACATACTGGCTCGGCTTTAAATCGGCGCAGGCCGTGCGGCTTCTTGTGATCCTGCCCATATTCTATCTGATAACATACTTTGAAGACGGGCCGGGATTTATAGAGCTTGCGAACACTTTATCGTCGTACCTTTTTGCCGGATTTGCCGTCTCGTGCGGCCTGTTTATCGTGTCGTATTTTATCAGCATCCCGGGGTATGCGCGGAAAAAATAAATGCGGCGCAGAGGCAAAACCGGCACTCGGATAACGCTAGACAGACAGGCGGCGGACGCTTTTTGCGTCCGCCGCCTATTTTCGTTTGCCAATTTGCCGCCCCGTTTAAAGCCAAGGCGATTTTATTCAGGCGTCGCCGTATTTCTTCGCCGCCCTGTATGTGTAATATATCTCGACCGGCAGTGCAATGATCTGTATACCGACCGCTAAGCCCGCGCACAAAAGCCCTCTTGTAAAGCAGCATATTATTATCGTAACGACGCCTGTCACGATAGCGGCTATACCGCCGAAACGCTGGCTTTTCTTCCACGTCGTCTCGTTTTTCATGCTCCATCCGGTCCTAAGCCCGATAAGCCCGTTCATGCGCAACTTCGGCATGATGTTGCCTATTACGATCATACCCGCGCCGAACACCATAAAAACTATCTGATATACGTCGAGCGAGATGTTGTATATATCCTCCGTCTGCGCAAACGCGGTGTACAGGAAAAACCCCGTCAGGACGTTAAACAGCACGACCGCCGCTATTGCCGTCGTAATGCTTACCTTTTCATTGTTTTCGCCGTCTTTTTCTTTTTTTGCGGCGATTTTCGCCTCGAAAAGCATCGCAGCGCCGAATGCTAGCGTGATCGCCGGTATTATGAGCGACTCGTATTTGCTGCCGTAGCGCGTCACCTGCCCGTCAAATCCGTAATGCGCCGGAATCTGCTCCGGCAGAAACGGCAGGGCTATGAGCGTCGCTACAAGCGGCAGAAGCATAAGAACATACAGCACACGTTTTCTCGTTTTCATGATTTTCCTCCCCTGAGCTCGTCTATCCACATGACGGCCTCGTCAAGCACGGACAGATTCAGTTCGTAATATATGAAATTTTTAAACCGCGTCTCATATATCAAGTCGGCTTTTTTCAGCTTTGCCAGATGGTACGACAGCGCCTGCGGCGTCATCTCCATCGCCTCGGCGAGCTCGCCGGAGCTGATTTTCCCCTCCTTCAGCTTTATCAGTATCCTCCTGCGATGCTCGTCGGCAAGCGCGGCCAATATCTCGTGTATCGCCAATCTGCCGCCCCCTAACTATTTCAAATAATCTTTAAATAGATTATACTGCATCCCTTACGCAGACGCAAGAGATATTTAAAATTTTTTTGAAATACCTCTGTGCCGGTGCGTCTGTACTGCCCTCTTGATCGATGTATCCAGTATGTGATAAGATGGCATATATTTTAAAGTCGGCGAATTTACCGTATAATGAAAAATTACAATAACGCGCCGGGAAAAGGGGTATATATGCATATTTTTAACATAAAAGAGCGTCTCAATATTGCTGATACAGCGGCTGAATGGTTCCACTCAAAATGGGGCATTCCGCTTGAGGAATACAGGAAAAGCATACAAGAGAGCCTTTTGGGCAGCTCCGCCGTACCGCAGTGGTATATAGCTATGGATGGAAGCAAACTCGTCGGCGGGGCGGGCATTATAGAAAATGATTTCCACAGCAGAAAAGATCTCGCCCCAAACGTCTGCGCGCTGTATGTCGAGGAGGAGTACCGCCGCCGCGGGATAGCGCGGGCTCTGCTGCTCCGCGTGCAGGACGATATGCGCGCCGCAGGATTTAAGTCGCTGTATCTGATAACGGGGCACGACTCGTTTTACGAACGGTGCGGCTGGGAATTTTTGTGCATGGTAAAAGCCGACGGTGAGCCCGATATGATGAGGATGTATGTTTACCGCCTGTGACAAGGGATCACCGCTGTTTTGCAGGCGCTTTTGCAAACTTTAAAAAGGATGAGCGGGGAGCGTTAAAACTCCCCGCTCATATGTTTTCTTTTCTCTCTGCCGCCTCTTTTTCTATATACTCTACAAGCTCGTGCGGCGTGATCTCAAAAGCGTTCGCTATACGCCATATCGTCTCGAAATTCGGCTGTTTTGACCCCGTTTCTATCATCGCAAGATGGCTGCGGGCGATACCGGCAAGACCGCTCGCCACCTCCTGCGATAGCCCCTTTTCGCGCCGCAGGCGGCGTATGACCGTACCGACTGCTTTTTTATCAAATTCTATCATCGTAGACACACCCTTTTTTATTAAAGTAACAAAAAAGCGTGATTTTTATGTCTATGATAATAGACAAATTTAAAATTGTATGCTATAGTAGACATCACTTAACGCACGGCTTTCGCCGCCGCGACGGTAAAGGGGGATTTTTATGTTCGGCAGCAGGCGCGGCGCTCAAACTGCAGTATTAACGGCGGTGCGAATCGCCGTATCGCTCATATCCGGCGCCGCCGGATTTATTATCTGCGCGTCCACCCATAACAGGGATGTCCGCTTTCTCCAATATCTCGTGGGCGGACTTGCTTCAGGCGCGTTTCAGTATATCGCAAAAGCAATTATCGAGGCGCTGCTTCGCGCCGTTTTAAAGGTGCGCGGGTACATTGGTACGCGGTGAAAAAAGCAAGTTTTCCTTAAAATCGCCCGACTAAAAGCATCTACATATAAAATCCCGCCGGAGAGCATAGCTCCGGCGGTATCATTTTTCATGTTGTCATTTAATGCGGTCGTTTTTACCGGGTCACCATGTCGATATAATCGTCGACGCGCTTTTGAAGAAGCTCATACCGCGCCAAAACATCCGCGTCCGCGTCGCACTCGGCTCTGTCGACTTCGACGCTGTCGGCGTATTTTATGATTATGAACTGCTCCTCGTAGTGGTCGCTCGTTAAATCTATCGTTTTGCCGTCCACCTCGTTGAAATAGTGCTTTTCGCCGTCGATATGCGTCAGGCGTATATTACCGCCGAACATATCCTGTACCAGCATCGCCGCAATCTGGCTTTGCCCGTATGTTGCGTCTGTCTCTTTCCATTTATCGCGCACGGCGGGGTGCGCTGTCTCCGCTCTGTAGCATTTTGTGAGCATCACAAACAGCTCCACAAGCGTGTCGACGCCTTTAAAGCGCTTGTTTTTAACCGGCATATCGCCAAATTCCTCGCCCTCAAAATACATGTCGCGGCTTATGTCATTCCATAGGTCGCACTTGTCAAATTCCTCGCAGTATAGATAGTCGATGTCGCCCCACTCCGCCTCAAGCAGAAGCTCGTCCAGCCTGCCGTCGTTTGCCATATCCTCGAAGTTATCGTACCGCATGATTATGCTGCGGTCCTCCTCCTTGCCGCTGCGCTGGAACGTTATCTCCTTGCCGTAGCGCAGTACATAGTAGTCGTACCGGCTTATGAAGCTGATCTCCATTTTCGGCTCGTACCCAAGCTCGCGGCATTTGTCTAGCATGGCGTGTATTTCATCTATCGAATATCTTATAAGCATATGAACCCCTCCAAATATATCGCTTTGCTTTTTCATTTCATCCAAGCGCAAGCGCTTGAACGTGTTTTACATCGCGTTGCTCGCACGCTGGCGCGACGAGAAGTATTTTTCGTCCGGCGCATGTCCTTGTCGCACAAACGCAGGCGTTTGCGCGAATTTTCTTTCAGTCTCGCTGCGCGCACTCGCGTTGCTCGCACACTTGCGCGACGAGAAGTATTTTTCGTCCGGCGCATGTCCGTACGAAAAATAAATTAAATTCTTTTGCCCCTTTCAGGGCAAATTCTGCGAAGCTGCGCTTGAATAATCCCTTGCCTCTGCGGGGCAATTTTGCGAAGCCGTGCATCCGTAGGATAGTATAGCACACAATCCGGCGCGTGTCACTTTTTCTTATAGGGCAGCGGGCGCTTTCAAATTTTAATTCATTGTAAAATAATTTAAAACTGTTCCCGCGGACCGTATATTATGATATAATGGTATCTCTGGAAATTTGTTTTTTCCAGCACAGTTTCTATTACTTATGAAAGGGTGCTTAAGCCATGCTTGAACTTCTGGCTCCCGCCGGCTCGCCGGAGGGCGTAGTCGCCGCTGTCCAAAGCGGGGCTGACGCTGTTTATCTCGGTTTCGGCAACTTTAACGCCCGTAGAAACGCGAAAAATTTCTCCGAATCCGATTTTGAAAAAGCTTCCGAATACTGCCGTATACGCGGCGTTAAATTATATGTCACCTTAAATACTCTCGCCTCGGACAGAGAGCTTCCCGATATTGCGCGGCAGGCTCAGACTGCCTCGCGCCTCGGGGCTGACGCGATACTCGTGCAGGATCTCGGTGTTTTAAAAGCCGTGCGGCAGGCGGTACCGGACATGCCTGTCCATGCGAGCACGCAGATGAGCATACACAATTTGGAAGGGGTCAAGGTCGCGGCTGCGATGGGTATCTCCCGCGTCGTGCTCGCGCGCGAGCTTAACCGCCGCGAGATCGAATATATATGCAGAAATTCGCCGATCGAGATCGAGGTGTTCGCACACGGCGCGCTGTGCATGTGCTATTCGGGGCAGTGTTATATGAGCGCCGTCATCGGCAGACGGAGCGGTAACCGCGGACTGTGCGCGCAGCCGTGCAGGCTTCCGTATTCTGTCGCAGGGGCGCGAAAAAACGGGTATCCGCTGAGCTTAAAGGACAACTGCCTTGTAAATTATCTCAGAGATCTAGAGAGTATCGGCGTGAAATGCGTAAAGCTGGAGGGCAGAATGAAGCGCCCGGAATACGCGGCGGTCGTTACCGCCGTATATTCGCGCGCTATACGTTCGGGAAAAAATCCGACTGAAAGCGAGATGAAGGCTCTGCACGAAGCCTTTTCAAGAGACGGGTTTACAGACGGATATTATACCGGCAGAAAAAACGCCGATATGTTCGGCGTGCGCGACGAGAGGGAAAAATCTCCCGATGCGCTGTTTGCCGCTGCAAAGCGCGCTTATCTCAAAAGCGAGTTTCAGCGTGTCCCGGTGCGCTTTGCAGCACAGATACGGGCTGACGCGCCGGCGCGCTTAGCCGCTCAGGACGACCGTGGAAACATCGCGCTCGTAGACGGTCCTGTTCCGCAGCTCGCTTTCCATAAGGAGCTTACAAAGGTCTCGCTTCAAACGCAGCTTTATAAAACGGGCGGAACGCCGTTTATATGCGAGGGTGTGAAAAGCGAGATAGACCACGGGATAACGCTTCCCGTCTCCGCTATCAATGAGATGCGCAGAACCGCTCTGTCCGATCTCATTGAAAAGAGAAGCGTTTTAAAGCCGCGGAGAGAGGGAGAATTTATTCAGGGCTTCCGTCTTTTAAATCGGGAGGAGCCGCCCGTTATCACAGTATCCGTCCTCAGCCTTTCGCAGCTCTCCGAAAAGCTTCTTGAGCTTGCGCCGAACACTGTATACGTCCCGCTTGAGGAATTTAACGCGCGCGACCATATGCTCGCGCGGTTTATCTCAAATCCGAATATAAACGTCGCCGTGATACTTCCGCGCGTTATCCACGATAACGAGCTGCCGGACATTGAAAAAATGCTGCGCGCAGCTAAAAGCGCCGGCGTTTCCGACGTTCTTGTCGGCAATATAGGGCACATCGTCATGTGCCGCACTATGGATTTCAACGTGCGCGGCGATTTCGGACTCAATATATATAACTCGCAGACTTTGCGTATGTTCAAGGATTTTGGGCTCAGTTCAGCCACGCTGTCATTTGAAATGCGGCTTGAGCAGATACGCCATATCTCAAAGTCTATCGACTGCGAGCTTATCGTATACGGGCGCCTTCCGCTCATGATAACGGAAAACTGCATCGTCAAAACATCGACGGGACTGTGCAACTGCTCTAATTTCCCCGGGATAACGGATAGAAACGGCTTTACCTTCCCCGTCGTAAAATCCTTTGGATGCAGAAACACCGTTTTAAATTCACAGAAGCTGTTCTTGGCTGACAAGAAAAACGATTATCAATCTATCGGGCTGTGGGGCGCAAGGCTTTCATTCACTACGGAAAACGCGTCGGAATGCGCCGTCATAACGGAAAGCTACATGGGGAAAAACGATTACGTGCCCGCCGGTTTTACGAGAGGGCTTTATTACAGAGGTGTGGAATGAAAATCATTTTGGCTTCAAAATCGCCGCGGCGGCAGGAGCTTCTTAAAAATCTCGGCATAACGGATTTTGACGTTATACCGGCAAAAGGAGAGGAGCATATCGTCGATGATCTCTCGCCGGAGGATGAGGTTTGCTCGATCGCGCTCTGCAAGGCGCGCGAGGTCGCCGCTGCACACAAAGACGACGTCGTTATCGCCGCCGACACTCTCGTTTTTTTAGACGGAAACCCGCTCGGCAAGCCCAAAGACCGGGACGACGCTTTCCGGATGCTGAAAGCCCTTTCGGGGAGAGAGCACAGCGTGCTGACCGGCGTCGCCGTGATATACGGTGGCAGAGAGCTTTGCGAGTGCGAATCTACCCGCGTCTTTTTCCGCGATATGACAGGCGAGGAGATCGAGCGGTATATCGACTCCGGCGAGCCGATGGACAAGGCCGGAGCTTACGGTATACAGGGGCTGGGGTCCGTATTCATACCGCGTATCGAAGGGGATTATTTTAACGTTATGGGACTTCCTTTATCCAAATTGTACTCAATGCTCCAAAAAATGGGTATCTTTAACTTGCGGAGGTGATTTTTTTGAACAGCACGGGTAAAAAGGTTGCCGCTGTTTGCGCGCTCGCTCTCGTCGTTGTTTTGATAGCCGCTTTTTCCGCTAACGGGAGCTCCGGCGGTACGGATATATTTTCCGGCATCATAAATTATATAACCCAGCCCATCAAGGCAGCGGCGTCAGCCGTCACTGAAAAGGTGGACGACTTATTGGGCTATATAACGGATTATGACAGGCTCGCCGCCGAAAATGAACAGCTGAAAGCGCAGATAGCGGAGCTTCAGGACGAACATGTCCAGTATATAGAGAATATCGAGGAAAACGAGAGGCTTCGCAATCTGCTGAAGCTCACAGAAAATAACCGGAGCTATGAATACGCTGAGGCGGATATAATCGCGTGGACAGGCTCCACCTGGAGCTCGTCTTTCACGATAAATGCCGGCGAGTCGCTGGGGATAGCGCTAAATGACTGCGTGATAAACGAGTTTGGTCATGTTATCGGGATCGTTACTGAGGTCGGCGTAAATTCCTCGGTCGTGACTACGATACTTGACACCACAAGCAGCATCGGTGCCAAGGTGCTTGAGACGAACGATCCCGTCGTAGCCTCCGGAAAATTTGAGCTTTTTCCAGAGGGAAAGCTCGCTCTCACCTACATGCCGGACGAGCATGAGATAGTAAACGGATATTCAGTCATCACCTCCGGCACGGGCGGGATATGCCCGGCAGGACTTGTGATAGGCACAGTATCCGGACTGGAGATAAGCTCGTCGCATATGTACGATTACGCAATAGTCGAGCCGGCGGCTGATTTCGACAGTTTGTCAGCAGTTTTCGTGATAACATCTTATTGATAGACTAAAGTCTCGATCCTGAACGGAGGATTTATGACAAAACATACTAAAAAACTTCCTTTAAAAATCATCGCGTATGCGGCGTTTCTCCTTTTCGCTTATATATTGCAGGCAGCCGTGTTCTCTAATTTGACAATACGCGGCGCAAAACCAGTTATATTGCCGCTTGTGGTCGTCTGCGCCGCCATGTTTGAGGGGTGCAGCGGGGGCGGGCTTCTCGGTCTTGCCGCCGGCATGCTGTGCGACATATCATATAACCAGCCGACAATACAGTTTACGCTTGTTCTGACACTTATCGGTATCCTGATAGGGTTTTTGACGGACACGGTATTTGCAAAAGGATTTCCGACGTACCTGTTATGGGGGATCCTGTCGGTCGTCGCCAGTATCATTACGCAGACGTTCGGTCTTGTCGTGTTTCACGACGTTGATTTTCGATATATCGTTCATCCCGCCGTTTTTCAATGTTTATATTCAATGATTTTTCTGCTGCCGGTATATATCGCGGTGCGGCGCATAAGCCGTATTTCCGTATCGTACTAGCGCGGCGTTTCATATCGATACGGCGTTTTGTAAAAAAGGCGCCACACGCCGCCTGTAGGCGCGGACCCCCCCCGCCAAGCGCAGCTTTCCCGCGCGGTTTTTCACATTTTTCGCCGCGCTGAAAGGAGTGATCGCATAAAATGAAAAAATATATACGCCCGTTCAGACTTTTTGTGCTGGCGCTTGTCTTTACAATGGTCATCGGCATTTTTGTTACTAATCTTTACGACATACAGATACTTAACAGCAACGCTGCCTCCGCCTTTGGCGATACGACTGTGTATACTTATCGTACTACCGCCGCGCGCGGCAATATACTTGACCGGAACGGCACGCTTCTCGTCTCAACGGCTTCGGTGTACAACGTAAAGCTGAATTATTCGCAGCTCAGACAGTCGGAGAACATGTGCTCCGATATACTTGAACTTATTAACACGGCTGAAGCTAACGGCGTTAGCTATACAGATACATTCCCTGTGACGAGAACGCCGACTTTCGCGTATACGGATCTCTCCTCGTCGCAGTCATACCGTCTTGAGGAATATCTAAAGCACTATGAGCTTCAGAGCGATATATCGGCGACCGATCTTATCGTATGGATGAAGGACCATTACGGCATCGACTATACTACCCCACTTTATGAGACGCGGCTCATACTCGGTGTGCTGTATGAGCTTGATATACGCACGATAATAAATACATCTGATTACATCTTCGCGTCAGACGTAAGCGTCGAATTCATATCGCTGCTGCTCGAATCGAGCTTCCCGGGAGTTGTAATAGAGACAAAAGCGGACAGGACTTACCATACGCAGTATGCAGCGCATATCTTGGGAACTATCGGGCAGATGGACAGCGAGGAGTATGAAATATATAAGGAGCTCGATTATCCGATGGACGCCTATATCGGCAAGGACGGCGTCGAAGCCGCGTTTGAGGAATACCTGCACGGGGTCGACGGAGAGGTAAGAGTCCGGTACGACAACGCGACGGGCGCCGTTGTAGAGGTCACCGAGATCTCCGAATCCGAGGCCGGCAGTAACGTATACCTCACGATAGATATCGGGCTTCAGGCGGCGGCGGAAAACGCCCTTGCCGACATCATCAGCTCGCTCGGCGCCGAACGCGATGTAGAAGACAAGCCCACCGGCGGAGCTATCGTCGTTCGCGACGTAAATTCCGGCGATGTGCTCGCGCTTGCGTCGTACCCGTCGTTTGATATATCCACGCTTAGTGAAAATTATTCGGCGCTTGTAAATGACGAATCAGCCCCTCTGTTCAACAGAGCTACACAGGGCACGTATAACCCCGGCTCCACGTGGAAAATGGTCGTGTCTCTCGCCGGGCTTACAAAGGGCGATATCACTGCGGGCACATATATCCTCGACGAGGGGCAGTATTCAAAATATTCGGATTATATGCCGCGCTGCTGGATATACCCGGGCTCGCACGGCAGGCTCAACGTCGTCGGCGCGCTTGCTCAGTCATGTAACTATTTCTTTTATTGGCTGGGAGATACGATCGGTATAGACGCAATGTCTGAAGC
>CALWWO010000079.1 GCA_944385265.1 uncultured Oscillospiraceae bacterium | reverse complement strand
AAGCATTATACAGGTCGCATATATTATACTGAGTTTAAATGTCTTTATGATACGGCTTTTCTTTTGTGCGCCGTAGTTATACGCAACTATCGGAATGATAGCGTTATTCATGCCGAAGACTGGCATGAAGAAGAAGCTTTGCAGCTTGAAGTAAGCGCCGAGAACGGCTGCCGCCGTCGAGGTAAAGCTGATAAGTATAAGATTCATGCAGTATGTAACGACAGAGCCGATGCCCTGCATTATGATCGACGGGAGACCCACGGCGTAAATGCGGCGGATGACCTGCCAGCTTGGGCGAAAGCCGCGGAAAGAAAGATGAATGTCGCTATTATACTTAAGATTCAAAATTATTGCGACGATAGCTGATACGATCTGCCCGAACACTGTCGCGACTGCGGCGCCTGTAACGCCCATTTCCGGGAAACCGAAATATCCGAAGATCAATATAGGGTCCATGATAATATTGATTATCGCGCCGATAAGCTGGGTTATCATGGAATGGACTGTGCGTCCCGTAGCCTGAAGCAGACGTTCAAAAATAAGCTGCGTATACACGCCGACGGAGAACACGCATATAACGCTGAGGTATTCTACACCATGCTCGATAATGACGGGATTATCAGTCTGCGATTCAAAAAATGTCCTTGAGAAGAATGTGCCTAAAAAGATAAATACGACCGTACATACTCCCGCAAGGAATATGCCGTTCGTGGCGGCTTTGTTCACGCTTTTATAATCTTTTTCGCCGAGCGCCTTGGAGAGCATGGCGTTCACACCGACGCCGGTGCCCGTCCCAAGCGCTATAAGCATAGTCTGAACAGGGAACGCAAGCGATACGGCGGTGAAGGCGTCCTCGCTTATCATACCGACGAAGATACTGTCCACGATGTTGTAAAGTGCCTGAACAAGCATCGAAATGACCATGGGCAGCGCCATTTGAATCAAAAGCTTGTTTACGGGCATAGTGCCCATTTTACTTTCCTGGGGATCTTTTTGCTCAATGCTCATAGTGGTCTCCATTTCTTAAAATAAATATAGTTTTTTTCAACTAGATGATTATAACAGCGGCAAAAAATTATGTCAACAACAATGCGGAAAAGTTTACATATATAATAGTGTACTAAAAAATAACTTTACATAGAATACCAAAAGATATTGCTCTTGCGTATGTTTCATGCTATAATACTATCTATTGATTGTGTATTACCACGGTTTTGTATTTTTATCATGAAAAGGGGAAAAGATGAAAACTATGCAAAAAAAGGAAACAATATGGAATCCGGTGTTCATCAGCGTTTTTATCGCCAACATCTGTCAGCAGATGGGGCAGCAGATGATGAACACCCTTATACCGAAATACGCCGATTCACTGGGAGCTCCCGCGGCGCTCGTCGGTTTTGTGTCCAGCTCGTTTGCGATCACGGCGCTGGTTATCCGTCCGTTTTCGGGTCCTGCGTTTGACAGCTTCTCTAAGCGCAAGCTTTTGATCGCGGCTCAGCTCTGCGTTTTTGCAGCTTATCTTGGATATGGTATATCGGACAGTATCGAGATGGTGATTGCCTGCCGTTTGCTGCACGGCGTGGGAGCCGGCTGCTGCACGCCTCTCTTCCTTGCGATGGCGAGCAACTCTCTGCCCGACAGGCTGCTGGGAAGCGGTATTGGTATATTCTCGCTCGGTCAGGCGATCGCTCAGGCGATAGGTCCCACGATAGGGCTTTCTATGAGCGAGGCGATAGGATACAACAATTCATTTTTCGTCGGATCGGTTATCATGGCGTTTGCATGCGTGCTCTCGTTTATGATAAAGGAAGCTCCGACAAAACGGCTCAAATACAAGATCTCGTTTGACAGAATCGTCGCGAAAGGCGCGATAAAGCCGTCGATAGTCATGTTCTTCCTCGGCATGTCGTACGCGTGCATTGCGTCTTTCCTTGCCATATACGGTGAAGAGCGCGGAGTGGGAGAAATCGGTCTGTTCTTCACGGCATATGCCGGCACGATGCTTATAACAAGACCTTTGTGCGGCAAGCTTATCGATAAATACGGTTTTGACAAGGTGCTGATTCCCGGTATCGTCTGCTTTACCGTATCATTCGTGCTCATCGGTCTTTCAAAATCGCTTACAGGCTTTATCATCGCCGGCGTAGTCGGCGCCTGCGGTTACGGCGTATGCCAGCCGACGATCCAGTCTCTTTGTATGCGCTGCACGCCGAAAATCCAGCGTGGCGCGGCGGGGAATACGAATTACATAGGAATGGACTGCGGCATGCTGTGCGGACCGCTTGTAGCGGGATTTGTCGTCGACAGCCTTATGCCGACGGTGGAAAACGCGGCTTCCGCTTATTCTACGATGTATTTTGTCATGACAATACCTATGATCATCGCTTTGGTGTATTTTCTGCTTGTCAAAGGCAAAATCAAAAAGGATATCGAAGAGCTTGACGCTATGGTCGCCGCAGAGGCGGAGGACTGAGACGTCCAATGCGATTTTTAGTTTAAAACCGCGCGGCGAAATGTAAGTTATGGGTAGACACTTTTATGCGCGGCAGGAAATTGCGCGCGGTGTCCTGTTCATTAGGCTTTAACCATATTGCGCGGCTTTTTGCAGCGCGGGAGAAGATCGCTGCGTACCGTTTAAGAAAGAGGGGTATGATGCAAAAAAAAGAAACGATTTGGAATCCGGTGTTCATCAGCGTTTTTGTAGCCAATTTCTGCCAGCAGATGGGGCAGCAGATGATGAATACGCTTGTACCTAAATACGCGGACTCGCTGGGAGCGGCCGCGTCTACCGTAGGACTTGTCACCAGTGTTTTCGCGATAACGGCGCTTGCCGTCCGCCCGATATCCAGTCCTGCTTTGGATAGCTTTTCTAAGCGTAAACTTTTAATGGCAGCGCAGCTATGCGTTTTCGCGGCGTTTATCGGATACAGCCTCGCGGACGGTATCGAGATGATCGTGGCGGCGCGCGTCCTCCACGGGATAGGCTCTGGCGTTACCGCGCCGCTTTGCCTTGCGCTTGCCAGCAACTCTCTGCCGGACAGCAAGATCGGCAGCGGTATAGGGATATTTTCGCTCGGTCAGGCAGTCGCGCAGGCAGTCGGACCGAATATCGGACTTACATTGAGCGAAAGCCTGGGATACAGTAAAACGTTTCTTATCGGCGCTGCAGTTTTGGGAATGGCGTGCGTCCTCTCCTTCTTCATCAAGGAGCCGCCGATGGAAAGACCGAAATATAAGATCTCGCTCGACAGGATGATCGCCAAGGGAGCAGTTAGACCTGCTGTGCTCATGTTTTTCCTCGGGATGGCATTTTCATGCATAGGGTCGTTTATCGCTATCTACGGCGGCGAGCGCGGCGTGGACAATATAGGGCTTTACTTTACGGCGTATGCCGGGACTATGCTTATAACAAGACCCGTCTGCGGAAGGCTCGTCGATAAATACGGCTTTGATAAGGTGCTTATACCCGGCATTCTGTGCTTTGCAGCCGCGTTTTTCCTCATAAGTATCGCGGATTCCCTCTCGGGCTTTATCCTCGCCGGCGTCGTCGGCGCATTCGGTTACGGCGTATGCCAGCCGACGGTGCAGTCGCTTTGTATGCGCTGCGTTCCGAAAGAGCAGAGAGGAGCTGCCGGCAGCACAAATTATATAGGTATGGATCTTGGCGCGCTGCTCGGTCCCGTGATATCCGGCAGTATAGTTGACAGCCTTCTCAGCTCGTCCGGGAATGCAGTATATGCATATTCAAATATGTTCCGTATCATGACGGTGCCGATGTTTATCGCCCTCATATATCTGCTTATCGTGAAGAACAAGATAAAAAGAGATATAGGTGATATAGTGACAGAGCCTGTCGAGAACGGCGCGGAGAGCGGGAAATAATAAAGAATAAAACCGGAAAAAGCCGAGGCTTTTTCCGGTTTTTGTAATTTCGGCAGCTTATATTCCCCATGTAAACCAGATGAACAGATATCCGCTTATAACGGCGGCAAGCGTAAACGGTATGCCGATCTTCATAAAATCGCTTGTTTTGACTTCGTAGCCGTTTTTGCGAAGTATGCCTATCGCCGTAATGTTCGCGGAGGCGCCGACAGGCGTGAGGTTGCCGCCGAGCGTCGCGCCGGACAGAAGCCCGAAATACAGCAGATACGGCTCGATACCAAGCATCGCGGATATGCCCTGGACGACGGGCAGCATCGTCGCAACATACGGGATATTGTCGATAAACGCGGAAAATATCACGCTTGCCCACACGATGATAGAGTAAATGAGGAAGATGTTATCGCCGCTTACATTTACAAAAAGCTCCGCAAGCGCGTCGATAACGCCGGCGGCTTTGATACCGCCTATGACGACGAACAGACCGGCGAGCAAAAGAAGCGTATTGTAATCTATCTCCTTAAGCGGCTTTACGATAGCTTCCGCACTCCTCTTTTTCAGTAAATTGTATATAAGTCCGATAGCGAACAGCGCCATGCATATATAGCCGTTTATCAGGTCCGGCTTGTTCGGCAGGAACGAGGCGAGGATCAGCAGAATTATGGTGCCGAGCAGCAGGACGGACGGGACGAGATCCGTTACCTTCGTGCGCTCTTCCGTGGTGATTTTGCTATTTTCCTTGCGGAATATCCACAACAGGACGAACATTGATACAAGAGCGCCGAGCTCAACAGCCCAGAACATACCGGGACGTCCGTGAAATACGAAGAAATCCATAAAATCCATGCCGGCGTATCCGCCAAGCAATATCGACGTTGTGTCGCCGACAAGCGTCGCCGCGCCCTGAAGGTTTGACGATACGGCGATGGCGATGATCATCGGCACCGGATTTATCTCCAGCTTTTTCGCGATGGCGAGCGCGACCGGCGCTATCATAAGCACTGTCGCTACGTTATCGACAAAAGCCGATACTATGCCGGCAAACAGGGACAGCGCGGTTATCGCCCATTTTACGTTTGGAACCTTTTCGAGCAGCAGATCTGCCATCAAAGCCGGCATTTTCGATTCGATAAACAGAGAGACGGTTCCCATCGTGCCTGCTATCATCATAAGTACGTTAAAATCGATTTCGGGAATGACGTTTCCTACCGGCAGTATGCCGAGCGCGACGAACAAAATCGCCGATATAAGCGCAACATACGGGCGGTATTTAGGAAGCAGGAGCAGCAGCACGTATGTAAGAGCGAATAGGATGATCGCGGGTATCAAAAATATCTCCTCCTTTATATGTTATGGCGGTCTTTGACCGATTGCCGAACCAGTGTTGCACGGTAAAAGCCGCTCCTCTAAAGCCGCATTGCGGCGAGCGAAGATTTGGTGAATGGTATTGGTCCGGCGGCTTTTGAAATCTGTGCTTTTTAGGAAAAACTGCCGCCGTGAGCCGTTATCGGAGCTCGATTATACAATACGAAAAATCGAAAGTCAACGAATTTTTATCATTGTTACAATAATATCAAACGCTTCCGTCCATAGTTTTACAAAGTGCGGTTTTCTTAAAATTAACTGAGCATAAGGAAGGGTTTTCAGCCGTTTCGGAGCGTTGAGATTTTAGCCGGAGAAGGCTTTTACACGCTTGATTTGCCGTAAGGATTTCCGTGCATTTTTTCATGACTACGCACTGAAAAGACTATCTAACGCCGCCTTGCGCATTATTCCGGACGTGATTTAAACAATCCGCTTGAAAACAGGGCGGAAAATCTTTATACTGTATAGTACGAAATGCAAAATCGTATATTAATAAGGAACAATAACAAATGATACAGAAGCTCAAGGAACTCATTTGCGGCAGCGCCGGTAGATTCCTTCTCGTCGGCGCGTTCAATACGGTTATAGGCTCGATCATCATGTTTGGGCTTTATAATATAGCGGGGTGCTCATATTGGATATCCTCCGCTGCCAATTATTTTTCGGTCAGCATACTCAGCTTTTTTCTGAATAAGCACTTTACCTTTAAAAACGATGAAAAATCGGTTTTTCAGGTTTTGCGTTTTGCCATAAATGTCGTCGTGTGCTACACTGCCGCTTACGGCGTAGCAAAACCGCTCGTATACAAAATACTTGTGTCAGCCTCGCCCACTGTAAGGGATAACGGCGCGCTCTTGACGGGTATGGTAATATTTACCTGCTTGAATTATATGGGACAGCGTTTTTTCGCCTTTCGGAAAAGGGGCTGACGGACGGCGTGCAGGTCGTTATAAGGTAATTGTAAAGATCTGATAAAACGGATGAGGACAGTGATAGGACAAGCGAAAAAAATAACGTTATGCGGTTATAAAGCGCTTGAAAGCCGCGCCGCTTTTCGAAGCACGATTTTTTGCTGCAAAAAGAGAACGGGACGTCTCTTTTGCAAAAGATGTCCCGAAATCTCTTTTAAAGCTACGGCGTCGGCGCTACGCCTGAAAACAGGCGATGATCGCTTTAGCCGAATATTTTGGAATCAATGGTATGCTTAAAGACTGTTTTCGTAAGCCTCGATCATCTTTTTGACCATCTGACCGCCGACAGAACCTGCCTGCTTGCTTGTGAGGTCGCCATTGTAACCCTGCTTGAGGTTTACACCGACTTCAGAAGCAGCTTCCATCTTGAACTTATCCATAGCCTCGCGAGCGTTAGGATTTACAAGCTTGTTAGAACTGTTTCTTGCCATTACTGAATTCATCTCCTTGAAATAAGGTAAAACGCTTTTGCGTCTTTCGCTTATATGATTGCCGGAGAGCGATTTAATATTCGCGGATTTCAAATGCAAATTTTGTTAGCAAAAATATTTGGACCCTGCCGTTACGGACGTATTTTTGATAAAACGGCGGATAAAAATGAATAAAAAATAGACAAATAACGGTTTTGGTGTAGTATAATAAGGTATACGTTTGTCAAAATGAGCCGCCGTAGAATTCGGCTAGATCAAACGAAACATATATTTCCCCGATTTCAGAAAAATATAAAAATGCGGCTGCTTCCGGCAGTAAACAGTGAAATGCATGAATTAAAGCGATTGGGAAGAGGAAAAAGAGAGAAGAGCTTTGGCAAAGCGGCGCGCGGGGGAAGTGAAACCATCTTGTAAATACAAGCAGCGTTAAATAAGGAGGGACAGGATGAAAACGAGAAAAACGTATTATACGAAATTGAGCAATCCGTTTATGTGGCTTTCAACGGCTTTCGTTGTGACATCGTGCGTGTGGAGCATGATGTACAGCGGAACAGAGTATGGAGACGGCAGGATATTCGGCGTAATACTGCCTGCCGTGGCGGCGCTGTGGTATGTGCTTACGCTGATAATCGGCGGGCGGACGCAGCTTTATAAGACGGCGGTCCCAGCCGGAGCCTTTATGCTCATACTTGCCGGAAGAATGTTTGGAAACGAAAGAAGTTATCCGGTGGGCTACGTCGCGCTTTACGCGCTTGTGGCAATAATACTGTTGTACGCGATATCGGGGCGCGTGCTGAACAGAAGATGGCTTGTCGTGATATTTACTATACCGATAATTGCGCTGGTATGCGAGATGAAGCTTGCCGACAGATCGGTCAAGACAGTCATGCCGGAGATACTTTTCTTCAGCGGTATGCTGGCTCTGACGTTTTCACTGAGACGGAGACCGAATGACGGGACGTATTATCCCACATGGGGAGACAGAGTAGATGGGCGCAAGGTGCGCAGCCTGTCGCCTTATTCATATATGATCCCATACATAATGAAGACACGGAATACCTCATCGAACTTTATTGCCGACTCGATAGAGGCAACTAAAATGGACGCGTATATCCGTAAGAAGAGAAGAGAGGGTCTTGCGGGATTCGGAATAACGCACGTCCTTATAGCAGCTTATGTACGTACGGTGTCGCAGTATCCAGGGCTAAATCGCTTTGTAAACGGGCAGAAAATATTTTCAAGACCTGATATACAGGTGAATATGGCGATAAAAAAGGAGATGTCGACAGACTCTCCAGATACGACTATAAAAATGTTCTTTAAGCAGACAGACACGGCGGAGGATGTATATAAAGAGATAAGCAAAAAATTTGCGGAGGCGAAAAAGCCGTCTCTCGACAGCTCCGTCGACAACACGGCGAGGATATTGACATATATACCGGGTCTGTTGCTGCGTTTTACAGTCGCATTTTTGCAATTTCTCGATTATTTCGGACTTTTGCCAAACTGGCTTATGCATATAAGCCCGTTTCATGGGTCGATGTTCATAACATCTATGGCGTCGCTTGGCATTCCGCCGATATTCCACCATTTGTACGATTTCGGCAATGTGCCGCTGTTCATAGCGTTCGGAATAAAGCGCCGTGAAAACGAGGTCGTAGACGAGGGAAGAGTTGTAAAAAGGCAGTATGTGGACTATACTGTTGTTACAGACGAAAGGATTTGCGACGGATTCTATTACGCCTCGGCTCTTAAATATATGAAAAAGATAATGGTAAATCCAGATATGCTGGATATGCCGCCGGAAAAAGTAGTGCCGGACGTATATTAAGACGATTTTCCGCAAAACGCGGTAAAAACAAAAATCAGGGCTCGATACGAGAGCCCTGATTTTTGCTTTTAAAGGGAGTTATAATAAGAAATAAGCAAAACCATTTACGGAGTAACGTTGTCAAGCATTTTCTGCAGAATAGCTGCGGCAAATTTTTTATCCTCTGCAGATAGACCTTCGAGCGCCTCGGCGCTCCACTCGTCCAGAAGATTCCGGATAACGGGGAGCAACGCAATGCCCTTTTCAGTGAGATTCATGCAGTACTGGCGGCGGTCGATACGTGAAACCTCACGGGAAATATACCCGTCAAGTTCAAGCTTTTTTGCAGCACGGGCGACGTTGCTTTTATCAATGCACAGGTATTCGGACAGAAAATCCTGACTGCAGCCCGGATACGTGTTGATGGTATTGACATACATAAACAAAGTACCCTGCAAGCCGTGTTTCCGCAAGCCCTCGTTCATATAACGTCTGCGTCTGCGTTCTAAAAAGCTGAATAATCTTATGATTTCATGACCATAGTTCAAGTTATTATCTGTCTGCCCTGTCATTAAAAACACCCACTTTCAAAAAAATCGCCCGGAATATAGTTGTTTAATGATATCATATTTTGAAAGAAAAAGCAATAAGAAAAATAAAATATTCCCAAATAATATAATGCATTTGAGAGGAAAACCTGCAAAAAGCAAGAAAAAAGCTTGACAATTAAGAAAAGGTAATTTATAATCAATCTTGCTCGTTTATGGCGGCATAGCTCAGTTGGCTAGAGCATTCGGTTCATACCCGGAGTGTCGTTGGTTCAAGTCCAACTGCCGCTACCAAAACGGCCCGTTGGTCAAGTGGTTAAGACACCGCCCTTTCACGGCGGTAACATGGGTTCGAGTCCCGTACGGGTCACCAGAGCGCCGTAAGTCGGAAAGACTTGCGGCGCTTTTTGTTGCGCGAAAAGAACGATGCTGGTATTATAGTATTGATTGTATAAAGGAGAATATGGTCATGAAATATGATGTTATTATTATAGGCGCGGGACCTGGTGGAATTTTTTCCGCGTACGAACTTACAAAAAACTCGAATTTGCGCATCGCGATTTTCGAGGCGGGACACCCGCTTGAAAAGCGCCATTGTCCTATAGACGGCGACAAGATAAGAAGCTGTATAAACTGCAAAAGCTGTTCGATAATGAGCGGCTTTGGCGGTGCCGGCGCGTTTTCTGACGGGAAGTATAATATAACGAACAATTTCGGCGGTACGCTGTATGAGCATATCGGCAAAAAGCGCGCGCTGGAGCTTATGCATTATGTGGATGAGATAAATATGGCGCATGGCGGCGACGGTACAAAGCTGTATTCGACAGCAGGCTCAAAATTCAAAAAGCTATGTATACAGAATAAGCTCAATCTTCTTGACGCGTCAGTCCGCCATCTCGGCACGGATATAAATTTCGTAGTGCTCAAAAACCTGTATGAAGAGCTTAAGGACAGGGTGGACTTTTTCTTTGATACGCCCGTAAAAAGCGTCGCCGTTTTGGACGGCGGATATAAGATAGTGTGCGATGCGGGCGAGTATGAGTGTAAAAAGTGCATAATATCGGTCGGGCGCAGTGGCAGCAAATGGATGCAGACTGTATGCCGCGAACTCGGAATAGAGACAAAGTCAAACCGGGTCGATCTCGGAGTCCGTGTAGAGCTCCCGGCAGTAGTTTTCTCGCATTTAACGGATGAGCTGTATGAGAGCAAGATAGTATACCGTACGGAAAAGTTTGAGGATAATGTTCGTACCTTCTGCATGAACCCGTACGGTATCGTCGTAAATGAGAACACAAACGGTATCGTCACTGTAAATGGGCACAGCTATGAAGATACGTCGATGCAGACGGAGAATACGAACTTTGCTCTGCTTGTTTCCAAGCATTTTTCGGAGCCTTTTAAAGATAGCAATGGTTATGGCGAAAGCATCGCGCGGCTTTCGAACATGCTCGGCGGCGGCGTTATCGTACAGCGGTTCGGCGATCTTGTAAGAGGACGCCGCAGCAACGACAAGCGTATCGAGGAGGGGCTCGTAACGCCGACGCTGACGGCGACGCCCGGCGATCTGAGCCTTGTCCTGCCCAAGAGGATATTAGACGGTATCATAGAGATGATATACGCGCTTGACAGAATAGCCCCGGGAACGGCAAACGACGACACGCTTCTCTACGGGGTAGAGGTCAAGTTCTATAACATGGAAGTCGATATAAACGAGCATCTTGAAAGCAAATATGAGGGGCTGTATATAATCGGCGACGGCAGCGGCATAACGCACTCGCTCTCGCACGCGTCGGCAAGCGGCGTTTATGTCGCGCGGGATCTGATGGCGAGAGGGGTATAAGCCCGCGTGCCCGCCGCCGCGTCACGGAGGAGAAAATGGCTAAAGAGATAGACCCAAAGCAAACGAAAAGGTCGCAGGCTTTTGAGATGTGGATGAAAGCGCCCATGCCGATGGTGACGCTTTTCAAAACGCTGAACGTCACGCGGCTTGTAAAAATAAGCAAAAAGCGCGGATATAAATTCAATGCTCTCATGTGCTGGTGTATCGGCAGAGCGGCTTCGCAGACGGAGGAGTTTTACATGCTCCCTGTGGGCGATAAGCTGATGAAATACGATAATATCGCGATAAACACGGTAGTCGCAGTTAAGAACGGCGGCGTCAGCACCTGCGACGTGCCGTTTTCCGACGATTTCAAACGATTTAACGAAAATTATTTAAAGCTTACAAAAACGGTGCGCGATACGGGCCTACAGTACGACTTGGGCGAGGATTATATGGTCATAGGCACCTCTGCGCTTGCCGGTTATGAAATAGACGGCGCCGTGAACATATACGCCGGATTTTATAATAACCCGTTTATGATATGGGGAAAGTATCGCAAAAAGCCGTTTAAAACAGTACTGCCGGTGTCGTTTCAGTTCCATCATGCTCAGATGGACGGAGTTCCGGCTGCACGGTTTCTTGATAGCCTGCAGAGTGAGATCGACGGGCTGGATTAGCCCACGCAGGGAGATATCATTACGCCGCGCCGGCGCGTATATCGTCGGAAGGCGATTCCTTCATCGTGCGGAAGCACGATTCATTTACGCCGCCGATAGGGCGGCGACCTTTTTTATCCGCGTGAGCGGGCTGCTTTGCCGCCGCCAAGAGGCGGGATTATCGCCGAAAGGCGATTTCTTTTATCGCGCAAAGCGCGACTCATTTTCCGCGCCCATGGCGCGGGGATTTGTACTCATTTCTTTTACAAAATCACAACCCAGCGAAGCGGTTGTGATTTTGAGAGGAGACGCAGCGGAATGAGCGCACTTTTGCCTGAAAGGGCAAAACAAGCGATACGGAGCTTGCGTCGACGAAAACGGG
>CALWWO010000078.1 GCA_944385265.1 uncultured Oscillospiraceae bacterium | reverse complement strand
AAATCCCAGCTTACGATAGATAAAATATGAAACATCTACCAGAAGAACGATCACTGCATATCCGTAGAACAGTGTGGAATAGTTGCCGGTACGCTCTACCACGGCGGCTCCTAAAATAGGTCCAAGGACATGCATAAGATCCTGTCCTATATAGCAGGTGCTGATGGCGACACCGCTTCGCTCAACACCGATCTTTTTGATCGACGCCGCCTGTATTGCCGGAGTTCCTGAGCCCTGACCGATAGCGCGCAGTACCGCTATAAGAAGGAACAGCCAGATAGTGCCCGCCGCCCCTACTAAAGCCATTGCCAGCGCTTCGATTATATACGCCGGATAAAGTATAAACGCAAGTCCTTTGCTGTCGGCTATTTTACCTGCCAGCGGTCTGACCGCGACCATAGCGAGCGAATTGACCGTAAAGAACAGCCCTATATTCTCTATTCCTCTGTCATTTGCAATAAGCTTTAAGAAATTGCTAACAAGCGCGTTGCCGCATGAGAACATACCTATCAGGAAAGCATAGAATAAAATTTCTTTTGCAATAAGATTATTCAACGTTATCTTCGGCATTTTGCGTTTTTCGCCGGTAATTACCGCAGGCTTCTCGTCCTTATACGGTACGCGTAGGACAATAATAGCAGCCAAAACAGATACAGCCGCAGCAGCGCAGAACATATATGAGGCGCCAAGATTATCCGCAAGGAATATACCGATGCTCGGACCGAGCATCTGCGAAATAACGTTGCCTAAAACCAGATAGCCGAGTCCCTCTCCAAGTCTGCTTTTCGGTATAAACGACGTTGTAAAAGCCATATGCGAAACGCCCTGTATCGAAAATGCAACGCCGTGCAGGACCCTGATCGTTATGAGAAACGGTACGCTCGGCGCAAAAGCATAGCCGAAAAGGCATGCCGCCGTAAGCGCCGTGGAGATGAGCATAAGCTTTTTCCGGCTGAACATATCGCTTGCCGCACCTGAAACGGGACGGAGTATCATAGCTATAAGAGACATAAGGCTCGTTATCGTCTGAGACGCGGTAAGCGATACTCCCATGTTCAATATATATTCAGGCAGGTTGGGATTTACCATCTGAGACGCCGCTGCGGTAAAAAGACCCAAAATCAGCATCAATATGTACGCCGGCGTCCACAATTTTTCCGCGTTTTCATTCTGTACATTCTTTTTTCTAAATGAAATCATACCGCCTATTTTCCTTTCGATGCAATATGGTATTTATTTCTTTTTGAATAAAAGCGGCAGGAAATCAAGAAGCGTATTTCTCCACACCTTAAACTCATGTCCGCCGGGATAGTCCCTGTACACTATATTATATCCCTTAGAAATAAGCTCTTCGACCTGAGGCTTTGTATACTCAATTCGAATATCCTGCTGACCGACCGCGACCATTGTCACATCAAAAAGCCCATTATAGTGCTCGGGCGTTTTGAACAGCTCGGAATAATCAAACGTCCTACCCTGTACCGATCCTGAGATTAGGAAACCTTCGCCCGAGCTGAAAACGCCGACGTTTGCAAAAATTTCTGGGAAATTATGCGCCATCTGACGCGAAAGCCCGCCGCCAAGCGAAAGTCCTGCGACCGCTCTGGAGCGTCTGTCCGCTATAGTACGATATTTACTGTCTATAAAACTCACGCAGTCTTTTGCCAGCACCTTGGCTGCATCCGCCGGAACGAGCTTTCCATCCTCGTCCTCGGTATACGCAAAGTCGCTGTTGCAGACAACTATCATCTCTTCAATTTTTCCCTCGCTCAAAAGATTATCGAGGATAAAGTTCATCCGCGCCTGCCAAAACCAGCTCGTGCTCTCGCTTCCGCCGCCGTGATTCATATAGAGCACAGGATAGCGTTTTTCGATATCACGACTATACGCAGGCGGCGTATACACCCAGCAGTTTCTCATTCTGCCGGTGATATCGGACTTATAGTACTCCATCGTGATGCTGCCGTGCGGCACATCCTTCATCATATAAAAATCGATTCCCGGCTCGACCTTCTCGACGCAGTTCGCATATCCGGTCGTATACACTATCGGGAGATCAGGAGATATTGTTTCATTCCCGTCCACAAGGAACCGGAACCAGTAATGACCCGTGGGAACGTTGTACACTCTTTTTCTGAAATAGCCGTCTTCACACTTATCCAAAACTATTTCCCGCTCATCCGCAAAAAATCCCGGGATCTTCACTTCTTTCGCATTTGGCGCGTAGTATCTTATCTCAAGTGAGCCGTCCTCATAATTTTCATATCCGGGATACGGCATTATCGCCTGTTTTGCTGCCACGCCTTTTCTGGGATCTGCCGGCATTTCATCTCTTTTTTCCGCCCTATTTTTGTAAGCCGGATCGAATACAAGAATATTTGAGTATAAAATTGAATTGTTGTACACGCTGTCCATTTGAAATCTCCTTTATGTATTTAATGTAATTAATTATGCCACAAACCACTAATGACCGCAAGCACTTTTATACTGATAGCCAAATTTTTTAAGGCATGGAAAAGTCCCGCAAAATTTTGCGGGACTTTCACTTTAATTTATCGAACGGCATATGAGCGGCTTAGTCTACATATTTATCGACAAGCTCCGCAGCCGCCACGGCTTTCAGCGCGTTTAGGTTTTTTTCATGCGCATTAAAATTGAATATTACGCCCTGATCCGGAAATATGAGAGAATTTTGCCCGAACATTCCGGAGAATCGATATGCGTTCTTTTTGGGATACATCCAGATCAGATATCCATATCCGCAGTTCCACGGATCGACTGGTCTATCACTCGGCGCGTCTTCGTTTACAGTTTCGATCTGTTTTGTTGTCGACTCGGCTATCCATTCCTTCGGAACTATTTCCGTACCGTTCCATACGCCGCCGTTCATATACAGGCGGCTTAGCATAGCCATGTCCTCCGTCCTCAAATATAACGAGGCATCCCCGTATGTATGACCGCGCAAATCCTGATCCCATTTTGGATAATCAATCCCGAGAGGCTTGAGCAGCTTAAAATAAACATAATTATGCAGCGTCATTCCGACAGCTTTTTCAAGCATGCGCGCAGCGAGGTCGGCATCCCCGTTGCTATAACAGAATTTTTCACCAGGAGCGCGCGCTATATCGTGCGCGAGTATATACTGCACAAGATCGCATGGATTCCCGGACGCGTCTTTCGGCAGGTTTTCATACTGATAATCGCGGTCGTCGCGTATCGGACCGGCAAGCAGCATTTTATCGACTCCGGATGACATCATGAGCAGATTTTTAAGCGTTACTTCATGCCATTTCGGATCAAGGTCTTTAGGCAAAAGCTCCGGAAAATAATCGGTGACTTTATCGTTTAACGAAAGCTTCCCCTCGGCGATCGCTATACCCATAGCCGCACTTGTAAAACACTTTGTATGCGACCATATGTTGACCGGCTCATCCGGCGTCCAGCGATACGATTCCACAAGCTCATTGTCCTTATAGAAAGTTACGCCATAGACGTTCAACCCTTCCTTGTTTACGCGATCTATAAAAGATCGCAGATATTTGTTTTCCATCAAATCGCTCCCTTACATATTGTTTTATATTACAATATTGTATACTAATCTTATCGATGATTTCAAGAGCAATATATATAACTGTGCTCTTGGTTACGGCATGCCGTTTCCTATTCGATGAAATAAGCTTTTTCAAAGCAAAGCGAAGTTCCTATAAAATAAAGTCCCTGCAATTTTGAGTTGAGCGCATAGCAGCTCTCCTGCCCTAACAGCCACACTGCCATAACGATTTCCCTTTCTATACGCTGAAGCTCTTTTAAAAGCTCAGCTCTCTCATCGTCATCCATCGTCTGCTTTGCCTGAGAAATCAGCTCATCGTATTCCTTTACTTTCTCGTGCGAAGATTCCTGCAGCCACAGCGGATTGTTGTTAGCGGCAGTGGCGTCAAGCCCCATAGTTCCCTGAAGCGCATTCAGCGGCTCGCTGCCTATTCCAAGCGCCCTTATTACCATGTCGTAGTCATTTGGATCTCCGCCTGCCAGAATGCTTGTGACTGTTGCCGACTCGTATGTGACGATGTTGATCAAAAAGCCTAGTTCATCCAGCATATTTTTGATTTGCTGCGCCTCTAAAGACCTCGCGTTTGAAGTATCTGTGAGAAGATTTAATTCCAGGGGATTTTCTGTTGAATATCCCATTTCTGCCATTAATTCTTTTGCCTTCTCAGGATCATACCCCATATCTTCACATGACGGCTCATAGAAATTTGACAAAGCCGGCAACACAAGACTGTACGACGGACTTGCAAGACCTTCACGCGCGCCTGAAATAATAGCATCCCTGTCAATACCGTAGTTTACGGCAAGCCGTACGCGTATGTCCTGAACTTTCTCACTGTTGAAATTAAAACCGCAGTACTCGTTTAACATGGAATCATACCTGAGTACGGCAATATTATCATTGCCCTCTATCAAATCAAGCGTGCTACCGTCAGCAGATATCATATCGACATTATTGCTCTCTAATTCTATTAAAGCCTGTGAGGTCTCGGAAATAAAGCGTACAATAAGCGTTTCTATCGTACCGTGCTCTCCCCAATACTGGTCAAAAGCTTTCAGCGTTACATTGTCGCCTGAGGTATATGAATCCCACATATAGTAATTTGTGCCTATCGGATTCAATCCGAATTGCTGTTCGCCCACTTCTTCGTAATAAGCTTTCGGCACGATATCGCACCTTGTAAATGCATTAAAAATTCCAATATCCTGATATTTTACATTGTATCTTATGGTATTTTCGTCGATTTTCTCAATGCTGTCAAACGGCTTCCAGTCCGGTATTTTAGCTGGTGCCTGCTGTGCAAGCTCATTACTGAAAATAACGTCGTCCGCAGTCATTTTCTCTCCGTTATGAAAGTATACGTCGTCCCGCAGCCGTACTATCAATGCGGTATCATTCTCCCACTCATAGCTCTCGGCAAGCTGCATTTCCACGGCTCCCCCGTCGCCCCAGACAAACGTTTTATTGAAAATTTTTTCAGTCACTACCGAGGACTGTGACGTCGCATTCAAAAAAGAATTGTAAGTGCCCGGGTCGCTGTACGGCGACACCATTATAAGTGTATCTTTCGAGCTTACGACCTCCCCTTCCGTTCCGCTGTTTTCAGCGCTTCCAGAAGAGCTGGAAGTATCCGCGGAAGTCTCTCCGCCGCAGGCTGCCATTGTTGCTAACATGGAAATAGCAAGCAGCATGGCAATAATCCTTTTAAAAACATGTTTCATTTTAATTCTCCTTTCAAATTACTTCGTATCTCATTAAATTTAATCACATTATATTATTTAATTTGATCTCATTCTACCGCTAATAGCACATTTATTTTATATAAAATGTTCAACATTAAATTGATAGTTAAATTACCTTTGTGTTATAATTGGTAAAATAGTACTATTTGAAGCATGTCTTCTGCTCAGGAGGTGTTTTTATGTTGACTCAAGATATAGACGTTTTCCTTTCAGTCGCCCAAACGGGCAGTATTTCGCGGACGGCAGCGGAAAGATTTATGACTTACCAGGGGGTACGGCTTTCAATAAATCGTTTAGAAGAAATTACGAAATTAAAGCTTTTACAAAAAAGCAAAAACGGTTTTGAATTAACTGAATTCGGTGTGTTTTTTAGAGATCAATTTGCCTCTCAAATAGCTCACTATGCTCACGAAATGGAAAACAGCGCCAAATATTTTGAGCTTTTCAAACAGCAAAATATAAAGATCGCGCTCCCTACTTTCCCAAGCGACTATAAAAATGATGAAATTATCAAGCTATGTAAGGATTTTAACTTCAAGTATCCGGGAGCTAATTTTGAATTTAATTTTGGATTACCTCAAAGTAATATAGATGCTCTTAAAAACGGTAAAGCGGATATTGCCGTTTGCCTGGATGACGTTGAAGGCTTTAGGAGCATACGGGCATTTAAATGCGAATATTTCCTATGCGTACATAAAAACCATCCGCTATATGAAAAAAGCTCTCTTAATGGAGTGGATATGGAGTCAATTCTTGTTATTGCGCCTTCGCGCAACCTTAATTTATTTCGCGATAATCTGTTTGAAAAAACAGGGCTGTCTTACAGCAATCTGATAATAAGCAGCTTCACAAATCCTCTTTGGGATATGTACAATGATCTTTTTTCAGCAGGGAAACTCGCCTATATAGATTATGACAGCTCTGACAAGTCGCACGCATTCAAAGTCGATGATCCGTCTCTTGTAAAACGTCTGCACTTCACTCCACGCGTCGCATTTTATAATAAATTTGTATACCGCGACTCTATCTCTCAAAAAGAACTTGTATACAAAGTCGTTGACTATTTATCAAAATATCTTGAAAATTGAGCAGCAAGAAGCCACAGTCCAAGGAAATTTGACTGTGGCTTTTTATTTTTATCGATTTTTAATAAACGCAATCGTACTTGCTCCACTTATTACCGAGAAGCATAAAAGGATTATCCAAAAAGCGGTAGCTCCCGCGTCGCCTGTTTCCGGCACAGGTGTATGCGCTATATAGATATTTTCGAACACAGGCTCCGTTTTATATCCCTCGTCACCGGTATATATGATTTCGGTTTGAAGGGCAGCGCCGGTTTTATCGTAAACAGCAAACACCTCCACCGTATACTGTCTTTCATCGTACTCCCACTGAATATTTTCCCCCGCTAACTGTTTGAGCGTGTATTTATATACGCCGGGTTTATCGCAGTAAATATTAAATGAAGCCGTACCGGCGCCGACGACGCTTGCTTCCGCCTCCTCCGGTACTGGGCTCCCATTATCCAGCGCCGTCAGGGCAAACTCGAATCTCTCATCTGTGTCGGATATACCGAAAAGCCTATTTTCCAGCTTTATTTCCGCCCATATACCAACCGGCGCTTCCTCAGCGCTGGCATAAAAAGTAATTAAAAATAAGGCTAACAAAAACACGGCGGACACGGCGGAAGCTTTTAAAATATATTTTCGTATCATACGTTTTAGCCCCCGTCTCCTTCATCTGTAAGTATTTCATCCGTCACGCGGCAGATTAGCAGGATACGCGCATTAGTATAATCAGCCGAACAAGTTGAAAGCGCTATCAGCTTATCTTCCAAACTCAGTGGGAGTCCACGAGTATATAGAGCGAGGGAATTTATTTGTGAAATAAGCCTCTCCTTCTGCTCCGTATCATAGAGTTCGACATTGTATATGACAGCATCATATGCGTCTGCCAAAATAATAGCTGTAGTTTCAAGTGCCAGTTCACGGTCCGGCAAATACAAAACTCCTGCGGTATTTTCGCGGAAAAACCGTTCCTCGGTAAACAGCGCCACGTCGCCAAACATTGCGCCGCCTTGCATATGATGCCCCATGAGTATCGAATAACAGTCTTTAAAGTCTCTGTCGTTATTGTAATCGAGAAATATGCTCCCGGATGCGGCGTACTCTCCGTAAACATCCGTGGTCAAGTAATCAAAATTTGTTTCACCTTGCAAAACAGGGAAATCGATCCCCGTACCGTCTATCGTTATCCATGCGCAAACATCAGGGTTGATGGCTGAAAGCTGCATAAAGCTCGTACGCAAATCTCCCGTATCTGACGGTTTGTATTCAACAAGCTGCCGCTGGACCTCCTGCGGAGCGTTTACAAGCTCCCAGGTGTTTAAAAGCACATAGGCAGAATAACACAGCATACAGAGTAGAAGCAAAAACATAACGCAGTTTATAAATCTGTTAAGGCATTTTGCCAGATGATATCCCACTGTTCGTTCCATTGACGCCCCTTTCTCCGTTGAAACTGAAAATGTATATTCTCTAATGGTCTCTACGGCGGCGCATGGCAAATATTGTAATCAGACCAAAAATGGCAGTGGCAAGCATAATTACAAACGGCGCTGCATCTGTGAAAACGCCTGTCGGCGACGCGATCTCCTTATTATTTGTAAAAATAACATCCGCTCCGGTGTTTATTGCCATTAGCCCTGTCGTGTTGCCGCTATTCACTGGTCCGTCATTGATTGTGACGGAGGTCGTATAATTTTGGGTATTTACCTCGGTTACCAAATACTCAGCTTCAGCTGGAAGATTATATATCTCATATGTCTGCCCGTGCCGTAGCGTAATCTGAATAGTTGTCTTCCCTTCGGAAGCAGTTACCGCCGTAATATTCCCGCTTTCCTGCACCAGCGTGCCGTTCTCTTTTGTATCAGCGGTGTACGAACCGTCAATTCTCTGCAATACTATAGCAAATTTAAACTCATCATTTATGTTTGCTGCGTTACCTGTTACAAAAGCCGTAACCGAAAGCGAGCCTGTCGGCTTTACAGTCCCGGTGAAATCAGCCGCGGTTTTTTCTCCATCCGCCAGCGTTTCCACAAAGAAGATCTCCGTATTCTCAGTCGGATGATTTGTCGCGCCGTCAACAGCCCGTCCCACATAGACTTTGATCGTGTACACCGTACTTGAATACTCGATACTTGGATTACCTTTGTCTGTTTCCTTAAGCTGGAAAGAGTATATCCCCGGAGCGGAAAAAGTAATATCTTTGAACAGCTCTGCATATGTAGCTGTTGCGGAGGATGAATATGTCCCGTCGCTCATCTCCTGCGCGTTCGTCTTCCAATTTGCCGTAATATCTATTTTTTGTTCCTGTTTTGACGGTTCTCCCGTATCGTTGCTCTCCAGCTTATCGACTCCGGTATAGGTAAGTACAAATTCAAAAACCTCGGTGTCGTTTAATTGCTCCCGTGAAGTGGAATTCCAAATTTTTGTTATCCTTGTGTTTTCAAGTACCGCCGATTCATTTCCATTCGTTGCCAAAGCTGCCGCTGTAAGGTTTATCAGCAGCATTGCCGCCAAAAGAGCAGTTAAAAATTTTTTCGTTAACTTCACAGAGTTAACCTCCCTTCTCGAAATAAATTTCCTTTCCAGTTTCTATGGTATATGCTGCATATTGCGGATTAAAAATTCCTGTACCGCAATCCGGTAATAAGCTTTCCTGCGATTTCTTCAAATTTGATCGCGCCAAACTCACGGCTATCCCTTCCGCTTTCCCTATTATCGG